>CAYWKY010000024.1:0-14018 GCA_964458915.1 uncultured Faecalibacterium sp. | reverse complement strand
TTTTCAAACGGAGGAAAAACCAATGAAAAAAGTTCTCGCAGTTCTTCTTGCAGCTGTAATGCTTTTTGCTCTTGCTGCTTGCGTCGGCAAAGCAGACAACCAAACAACCACAAATCCAGACGACTCAGAAGTTAACACAGCTGTTCAAGACCTTAAAATAGGTGTTGTTCTTCTTCATAACGAAACAGTCGGTTATGACGAAAACTTCATCAATGCAGTTGAGGCAGCTTGTGACAATCTCGGCATTGACAGAGAGAAAAACCTCATCTTCAAAAAGGACATCCCTGAGGACTCAGCTTGCTATGACGCTTGCGTTGAGCTTGTAGAGGACGGTTGCGACATTATCTTCGCAGACTCCTTTGGTCATGAGGAATTTGTACTTAAAGCTGCTAAGGAATATTCTGATGTTCAGTTCTTCCATGCAACAGGTACAAACGCTAAGCTCGCTGAAACCGCAAACTTCCACAATGCATTTGCTTCAATTTATGAGGGCAGATACCTTGCAGGTGTTGTTGCAGGTCTTAAGCTTAACGAGCTTATCGAAAAGGGCGAAATCACAGCTGAACAAGCTAAGATGGGCTACATCTCAGCTAAGCCATATGCAGAGTGCATTTCAGGCTACACATCATATTATCTCGGCGCAAAGAGCGTATGCCCAAGCGCAACAATGACAGTTACATACACAGACTCATGGGCTGACCTTAACCTTGAGCAGGAAGCTGCTAAGAAGCTTATCGAGGCAGGCGTTGTTCTCATGAGTGAGCATGCTGATACAGACGGCTCACCTATGGCTTGCGAAGATGCAACTAAGAAAGGCAACGCTGTTTACCATGTAGGCTACAATGTAAACTTCAATGACATCGCTCCTAACGCAAACCTTGTTTCCTCAAAGATCGACTGGACTCCTTACTTTGAGCATATCTTCACAAAGGTTGCAGCAGGCGAAGAGGTTGAGGCTGACTATTGCGGTTCACTTGAGACAGGCTCAGTTATTCTCACAGAGTATAACGACGCTAATGTAACAGAGGAAATGAAGGCTAAGGTTGAGGAAGTTAAGGCCGGTCTTATGGACGGCTCAATCAAGGTTTTCGACACCAAGACATTCACAGTTACTCTTGACAGAGCTGAAAACGAATTTGTTAAGGCTGAGGTTGACGCTGAGGGTCATCTCACATCATACACCGCTGACGCTGTAACAGACGAAGCTTTCACACCTGACACTGAGGCTGTTATTGACGGCGAAGTTGCTGAGTCAGTTCACAGAAGTGCTCCATACTTCAGCGTTATCATTGACGGTATCGAAATCATCTGATGATACAACAATAAACAAATCCCATAGCGGAGTGTAAACCACTCCGCTAATGGTTGTTTATGCACTGATAAAAGAAGTGAAAATTTCACTGCTTTTATCAGTGAATAAGCTATAACACGGAGGTAAGGAAATAATGTCAAATGCGGCAATTGAACTCAGAGGCATTACAAAGCGTTTCGGCTCTGTCATTGCAAATAAAAATATTTCCATGACCGTAAACAAGGGCGAGATACTCTCTATCTTAGGTGAAAACGGCAGCGGTAAAACAACGCTCATGAATATGCTCTCGGGCATATATCACCCTGACGAGGGTCAAATCTTTGTTGACGGCAAGGAAGCTACAATTCAATCTCCAAAGGATGCCTTTGATTATAAAATTGGTATGATTCATCAGCACTTTAAGCTGGTTGACATTCTCACTGTAACTGAGAATGTTATTCTCGGCCTTAAAGATGAGGGAAAGCTTAGCCTTAAAAAGAGCGCTCAAAAGATTCAAAGCATCTGTGATATGTACGGCTTTAAGATTGACCCCATGAAGAAAATCTATGAGATGTCTGTGTCCGAAAAGCAAACTGTTGAAATTATCAAGGTTATTTACCGTGGCGCTCAAATTTTAATCCTCGATGAGCCGACAGCGGTACTCACACCTAAGGAGACGGAAAATCTTTTCAATATCCTTCGCAACATGAAAAAGGACGGCAAGTCCATTATAATTATAACTCATAAGCTCAATGAGGTTATGTCATTGTCGGATAAGGTAACAGTTCTTCGTAAGGGCGAGTATATTGGTACAATTGAGACAAAGGACGCAACAGAGCAAAGCCTCACTGAGATGATGGTTGGCAAAAAGGTCTCTTTAAATATTGAAAGAGCAGAGCCGCATGACTGCGAAAAAAGGCTGTCATTAACCAATGTCTCCGTAACAAATAAGGACGGAGTTCAAATACTTAAAAATGTTTCCTTCACCGCTAAGTCAGGTGAAATATTGGGCATTGCCGGTATTGCCGGCAGCGGTCAAAAGGAGCTGCTTGAGGCTATAGCAGGTCTTCAGCACCTAAAAAGCGGCTCAATTATATATTATGACCCAAAGACAAATAAGGAAGAAAACCTCAGAGATAAGACACCGCTTCAAATCAGAGAGCTTGGTGTGCGTCTCTCCTTTGTGCCTGAGGATAGATTAGGCATGGGTCTTGTCGGCTCTATGGGCATATCGGATAATATGATGCTTCGCTCATATAAGGGCGGCAAGGGAATGTTCCTGCACAGAAAAGGCCCTAAGAGCTTGGCTGACAAAATCATTAAGGAGCTTGAGGTTGTCACTCCCGGCACTGAGACCCCTGTAAGAAAGCTCTCCGGCGGTAATATACAAAAGGTACTCGTGGGCAGGGAAATAGCTGCATCACCTACTGTTCTCATGGCTGCGTACCCTGTAAGAGGTCTTGATATTAACTCCTCATATACTATATATAACCTTCTCAACGCTCAAAAGGAAATGGGTACTGCGGTTATTTTTGTGGGCGAGGATCTTGATGTACTCACACAGCTTTGCGATAGAATATTAGTTATTTGCCACGGTCAGATAAGCGGCATTGTTGACGGTAAGAGCGCAACTAAGGAAGATATAGGTCTTATGATGACAAACCTTCCCGACAGTAATAAAGCACAGGGGGATGATGCTCAGTGAAAGCTAAAACAGCAAAAGAACCTTTATTCAGAATAGCTAAACGCACAGATATAAGCAAGGGGTTATCCTTTGGCATAAGAGGAGCAAGTGTCCTGCTGGCTCTGCTTGCCTGTGGCGCAATGGTTATGCTGCTCACAAGCGGCAAGATTTCATTTTTTGATATTTACGGTGAGATGTTTGAGGGTGCATTCGGCACTGTCAGACGAATCAAAATAACGCTTAGAGACACCTGTGCCCTGCTTTGCTTGGCGGTTGCCTTAGCACCTGCTTTTAAGATGCGATTTTGGAATATCGGTGCAGAAGGACAAGCCTTAATAGGTGCTTTGGCATCATGTATTGTAGTAAAGCTTATGCCTAACACCTCAGCGCCGCTTCTCATATTGGTGATGTTTGTTGTCAGCGTTATTGCCGGCGCAATTTGGGGCGTTATCCCCGGCTTTTTCAAGGCGACAATTAAGGCTAACGAGACGCTTTTCACCTTGATGATGAACTATGTGGCAATTCAGCTGGTTAAATATTTTGTCGTCCTTTGGGAAAAGCAAAAGGGTGCAGGCGTTATGTCAACTCTCACCACAGGTAAGCTGCCTCAGCTTTTTGGCGTTGACTATGGCTGGAGCATAATAATTATTTTAGTCATCACCTTGATTTCCTATGTATACATGAAATACTCTAAGCACGGCTATGAAATAGCAGTTGTAGGTGAAAGCGAAAACACCGCAAGATATGTTGGCATCAATGTTAAGAAGGTTATTGTCAGAACCATGGCAATCTCAGGTGGTCTTTGCGGTCTTGCCGGCTTCCTGCTTGTCAGCGGTACTCATCACCTGGTTAAGAGCGATTTAGTTGGCGGTAACGGCTTCACAGCTATTATAGTCGCATGGCTGGCTCACCTTAATCCCCTTGTTATGATGCTTACATCTTTCTTCGTGTCCTTCCTTGATATTGGTACTGCGAAGATTGCTTCAAGCTGCAACCTTAACGATTTTGCATCGGATGTTGTTGTTGGCGTTGCGCTTTTCATTATCCTTGCAAGTGAGTTTTTCATCAATTATAAGGTTATTTTCACTCGCTCCAAAAAAGTAAAGGAGGGCGAATAATATGAATATAGCATACATACTTTCAAGAGCAGTTGCTCAGGGCTTGCCCCTGCTTTATGGCTCAAACGGTGAAATCTTAAATGAAAAAAGCGGTAACTTAAATCTTGGCATACCCGGTATAATGATTAGCGGCGGTGTTGCCGGTATCGTAGGAGCTTTGACATATGAAAGCTCCACAGCCCAGCCAAATGGCTTTGTTGGCCTTTTAATATCATTTTTGTGTAGCGTAGGCTGCTCACTGCTTTTGTCGTTAATTTATTGCTTCCTTACAGTTACTCTCAGAGCTAACCAAAATGTAACAGGTCTTGCAATAACAATTTTCGGCTCAGGTCTTGGCAATTTCTACGGTGGTGCTATTTCCACAATACTTGGCATAACAAACAACTCTATCCCTGCCACAGTTGCGGCATATAAGACACCTCTTGTACCCTTTTATGACAAGTTAGGCTCAATAGGAGTTATCTTCTTTTCCCATGGCTTTATGTTTTATCTTGCCCTTGTCATAGCCCTTGTGTCATGGTTTGTGCTTAAAAAGACAAGAGTGGGTCTTTCCCTTCGTGCCGTCGGTGAGAACCCTGCAACAGCAGACGCAGCCGGTATCAGCGTAACAAAATATAAATATATTGCCACCTGTCTTGGCGGTGTAATTGCAGGTTTTGGCGGTCTTTATTATGCTATTGACTACTCAAACGGTCTTTGGGATACACAGTCCTTTGGTGATAGAGGCTGGCTTGCAGTTGCCCTTGTTATTTTCGTTGTATGGAAGCCTAATTTTGCCGTACTGGGCGCATTCCTTTTTGGCGGACTTTATATAGCGGAGATTTTTGTACCCGGTCTTACAAGCGCAACAAAGGAGCTTTTCAAAATGCTGCCTTACCTTGTTACCATAGTTATACTCATTTCCACAAGCCTTATGAAGAAAAAGGAAAATCAGCCTCCTGCAAGTTTGGGCTTGCCCTACTTTAGAGAGGAAAGATAAACAAATAAAACGCAGAGGTTTTTTAGCCTCTGCGTTTATTGATATGCCTATTATACTAAAAAGAGCCGATGCTTTTTTTGCATCGACTCTAAAATTATGATTTTATCTTGCAAGCTCGTATGTATCCTGAGCAATAAGAAGCTCTTCATCTGTTGGGATAACAAGGAGCTTGAGAGCGCTGTCCTCAGTTGAGATTTCGATTTCCTCGCCACGAACAGCGTTAGGAGTCTCGTCAATTTTTGTGCCAAGGAAGGCAAGCTTTTCAGCAACTCTTGTGCGATAATGTGGGTTATTTTCGCCAATGCCGCCTGTGAAGACAACTGCGTCAATGCCGCCCATAGCAGCAGCGAAGCCGCCAATATACTTAATGAGCTGATGGCAAAGCATAGACTCAACTAATTGCGCTCTCTTGTCACCTGACTTTGAGCGGCCTTCAATAGTTCTGTTGTCGCTTGTTGCAGTGCCGGGGATCTCATTAAAGTTTTCATCGTACTCTGCCGTAAGACCGAGCATACCGGATTTTTTGTTGAGGATGTTGTCAACCTCTTTAGCGGTGAGACCCTCTCTCTCACAAAGCACAGCTATAATAGCCGGGTCAATGGAGCCGGAGCGAGTACCCATCATAATGCCCTCAAGAGGAGTAAGACCCATTGTGGTGTCAAAGCACTTGCCGCCCTTAACAGCTGAAATTGATGAGCCGTTGCCAAGGTGACAGGTAACTATTTTTAATTCGTCGGGGTTATATTTGCCCGGGTACTTCTTTTGAAGGAAGTCGGCAGTACGAGCGGAGACATATCTGTGGCTGGTACCATGGAAGCCGTACTTTCTAATGCCATGCTGAAGATAATATCTATAGGGCAAAGCGTACATATATGCGTAATCGGGGATAGTCGCATGGAAGGCTGTGTCAAAAACAGCGACCTGAGGTACACCCTTCATGATTTTTTCGCAAACCTCAATGCCTGTAAGATTAGCAGGGTTGTGGAGTGGGCCTAAGGGGATACACTTTCTAATAGCTGCCTTAACTTCCTCTGTTACAAGGACACTGCCGCTAAACTCCTCACCACCGTGAAGAACTCTGTGACCTACTGCGCTAATGTCAGCCATGGAATCGAGCACACCGATCTCTTTATCTGTGAGAGTGTCGAGAAGAATGGAAATAGCATCGTTATGGTCATTTGCCTTAACAGGCTTTTTGCTGTAAATCTTAATTTCCTCTGCGTCCTTTTCAATTTTGTGTGTGAATGTGCAATCTGTGCCGATCTGCTCAAAAATACCTTTTGCGAGAACCTTTGCCTCGGGCATATCAAAAACCTGATATTTAAGGGAAGAACTGCCTGCGTTGATTATTAACTCTTTGAAGCTCATTTGTTAACACCTCTTATTTTTTTGAAAATCTGCCACATCTTTCGTGGCGTAAAACTTCATTCAACAGTATAACACAAATAATTTCATTTTTCCATATGTTTATTGATTTTATTTGGATTTTTGTTTAAAAGTGGAGAATAAAGTAAAACCACCCGCTTTTTAGCGAGTGGAATGTTCGTTAAGTTAGTTGATTAGTTAATAGGTGTTGGAACGTCGAACATACCTCTGATAACTGCAAAGATATCCTCGATAAGCTTTGAAATCATAGCAAAGAGATCATTAATGAAATCCATTGTGATATCCTCCTTCTTCTTTATTTTATGTCAATATTAAACACTATGTATACTGACATGAAGTTACAAATATATTAACAAATTGTAAACAATTGAACAAAATTTTAATAAAATTCTAATGAATCATTAATTGGAATAAAAATCGTCAAAATCTCGACAAAAAAGATTAAAAAACCCGACTTAAATTTGATGTGCCTTGACCGAAAAAGGTTAGAGCAAAAATAAGACTTGGTTGTCGTGTCAGCTTGTATTTATCGGCAGTCTTTTATGTTCCTTAAATTTTTCTTACATTTCCCTTAAATTTTTCCATAAGGTGTTGCAAAGTTTATATTTACTCCTTATAATCAAAATGTTATAAAGCTAAATAGTACCAAAAACAAAAAGTCAGCCACGCAAAAAACATAAATTTAATAAAATTATCTGTCACCTTTTGTCGCCTTAGTGCGTCTTATATATGGAATATTAAAACAGGAGAGTATCAATGGTCTTTAGCAGCTTAGAATTTATATTGATTTTTATGCCTGTGTTTTTCACAGCTTATTATCTTGTACCCGTTAAAGTTAAAAATATCATCTTATTAATAGGAAGTCTTTGCTTTTATTTTGTGGGTACTATAAACAGTCCGGAGCATTTCGCTTTGTTTATCCTCAGCATTGTCTTAGACTTTTTTGTGGCTCAGCTAATGGAAAAATACGAAAAGCACAAAAAGCTTTTCCTTATCCTTGGAGTGAGCTTTCACTTAATAAGCCTTATTATATTTAAATATGCCAACTTTATTTTAGGCGAGGTTAGCAAAATATCCACAGCCTTTGAGTTTACTTCACAAATTGTCCTGCCTATTGGAATATCCTTTTACACCTTTCAGGGCATGTCGTATATTGCCGATGTTTATAAGGGCAAGACTAAGGCGGAGAAAAGCCTTTTAAATTACGCAGTTTATATATCTATGTTTGAGCAGCTCATTGCAGGCCCTATAGTTACATATGATATGGTCGAAAAAAACTTAGATGAAAGAAAAATATCCCGTGAAGATGTCTTCAAGGGCATAGGTATATTTATTTTTGGCATGGGCTTAAAGGTACTCTTAGCTAACCCTCTTGGCAAGCTTTGGACTCAGGCGCAAAACATAGGCTATGAAAGCTTATCAACACCCTTAGCTTGGATGGCGGTTATAGCCTTTTCCTTCCAGCTTTATTTCGACTTTTTCGGCTATTCTCTTATGGCAATAGGTCTTGGCAAAATGTTAGGCTTTGATTTGCCTAAAAACTTTGACCACCCATATACGAGCCTTACAATGACGGAGTTTTGGCGACGCTGGCATATAACCTTAGGCTCATGGTTTAGAGAGTATGTCTATATTCCCCTTGGCGGCAACAGAAAGGGCAACCTTAGAGCTGTAATTAATTTGCTTGTGGTCTGGCTGTTAACAGGCATATGGCACGGGGCAGGCTATAACTTTATAATATGGGGCTTAGTGCTGTTTTTAATAATCACTCTTGAAAAATTTGTCTATGGCAAAAAGCTTAGTCAAAAGCCCATATTGGCTCATATATACATGATAATTTTAATCCCACTTACATGGGCAATATTCGCTGTTGACGATATGTCTGAGCTTTTGGTACTGTTTACGAGACTCTTTCCCTTTTTCGGTCAGGGTGTCTGGTCAGTTTTCAGATATGACTATTTAAAATATCTGTCTGAATACTATCCCTTCTTCATAGCGGGAATTATACTCTCGTTTAAATTCCCATATAAATTGTTAGCGAAAATAAAAAACAAGGCTGTTATAGCTGTTATGCTTGCTCTTATATTGGGCTTTGGTATATACTGTATGTATAAGGGCTTTGATGACCCGTTTTTATACTTTAGATTTTAATTTACAAAGGATGGTAGAACAAAATGAAAAAATCAAACTTAATCACATTAATAGCCTTAGCTGCCGTAGTCCTTATTGTTATTGTGGGCGCTACTCTTAAAAAAGGCGATGACTCAAATACCACTACTTTACCTCAGGGAGACGATACTACAGTACAGCAAACAAATGACCCTGATGTGTCACAAGATGGCAGCGGTACAAACAATACACAGCAAGACTCAGCCGATTTAAGTGATGCGTTATTTATCGGCGACTCAAGAACTGTCGGCATTATGGAATATGCCCTTATAAATGAGGCAGACTTCTTTTGCGACACAGGTATGAGTGTGTTTAATTTGCAAAGCAAAAGAATATCTGTGCCTGAGGTGGGCAAGGTTACTCTTGAGGAGCTGCTGAGCAATAAAAAGTACGGCAAAATATATGTTATGCTGGGAATAAATGAGCTGGGCTATAACTTTGACAGCCTTGTGAATAAATACTCCGATGTAATAGATTATATCGAGGGCAAGCAGCCACAGGCATATATATTTATTCAGGGAAACCTCCATGTAACAAAGTCCAGGTCTGACTCAGACAAGGTCATAAATAACAGCGCAATTGACAAATTAAACGCTGAGCTTAAAAAGCTCGCTGACGATGACAATGAGTTTTATTTAGACATTAATCCTATTTTCGACGACGCACAGGGTGCATTGTCAAAGGATAAAACACAGGACAACGCTCACCTTTATGCAAAGTATTATGCACAATGGGGCGAGTGGATTAAAACCGAAAGCGCAAAATGTATTAAGGAGGGGTGATTTTTGACAAGCAAGGAAGATTTTTGCCGTGAGATAAGAAAGCACGAAAGTGCTATGTATGCTTTAGCTCATACGATTGTCAAAAATGATTCCGATGCATGTGAAATCATCAGTGAAGCAATTTATCGTGCATATGCGAGCTTAGACACCTTAAAGGACGATGGAGCATTTAAGTCGTGGATATTAAGCATTGTGCATAACACCGCAGTGGGATACATCAGGAAAAACAGAAAAGTCATACCCTTGGAGGAAGTCAGTCTTGTCGATGACAAAGGCGAGGAGTCGATTACAACAAAGCTGTCCCTGCGCAGAGCCATCGAGAGCCTCAAACAGCCCTATCAAACAGTGGTCGTTTTATATTATTACGAGGATTTATCAATATCGCAAATTTCAAAAATCACCGGTTCCACGGCAGTTGCCGTCAAACAACAGCTCTCTCGTGCGAGAAGTCAATTGAGAGAGGCATTAAAGGAGGATTTCAGAAATGAATGAATTTGACGAATTTATAAAAAATAACCTTGAAGTCACAGAAATTCCGGAGAGTGTGTCAGAAAAAATTGAGGAGACCTTATCCTCATTGCCTGAGAAAAATGAAACAAAGCACAAAAAGCTTAAATTTTTGCCAAAGATTGCCGCAGCCGCAGCGGCGGTGATAATAGTTTGTCTTTTTGTCTTGCCTAATGTCAGTGTTGTGTACGCTGTAGCTTTGCAAAAAATACCGGTGATTGGCAGCATAGTTAAGGTTGTGACAATTCGTGACTATTCATACGCAGACTATTATCATGAGATGAACATTCAAGTACCGAAAATCGAAGGCGACGCCGGAGAAGCAGTTGACTATATTAACAAGGATGTTGAGGAGTTAACGAGTATTTTAGCTCAGCGCTTTAATGATGAGCTTCAAGAGATAGGCGACCAAGGTCACAGCTCAATTTATGTGGACTATGATGTGGTGACAAACACTGACACATGGTTTACCTTAAAGATAACAGTCTTTGAGGCTGCCGGCAGCAGTAACACATATTATAAGTATTATCACATTGATAAGCTCAAGGGCAAGATTGTCAAATTAGGTGATTTGGCGCAAGATGAGGAGCTTTACCGCCTTCTCAAGGAAAATATCAAAGAGCAAATGAAAAAGGAAATGGAAGATGACTCTGACAAAATTTACTGGGTTGACAGTGAAGACTTTGGTATGGAGTTTGAGGAGTTAGGCCCTAACCATAACTTTTATTGGAACAAAGACGGTGACATTGTAATTGTCTATGACAAATATGAGGTTGCCCCCGGTTATATGGGTACTCCGGAGTTTGCGGTGAAAAAGAGTGTTATCAATGAGGCACTTAAAGTTGAGTATAGACAATTAGCAATTAGCAATTAGCAATTAGCAATTAGCAATTTTATTTCAAGATATCACGAGTAATAATTAAAAATCAAAGCACCCGAAGCTTTTATCACTTCGAGTGCTTTTGTTTATTGCTAAAGCTTATTCAGCGTCAGGAGCATAAAGCTCTTTAAGCTTGAGAAGATGTGCGTATCTATCCATAGCAACCTTTTCGCTCTTTGTAAAGAGTGTGTCAGCTCTATCGGGGAACTCACGCATAAGTCTTGTGTAACGAGCTTCATTCTTAATGAATGCTTGATACTCTGCGTTAGGCTCTTTGCTGTCAAGGGTGAATGGGTTTTTGCCCTCAGCCTTAAGAGCAGGATTATAACGGAAGATGTTCCAGTAACCACATTCAACAGCCTTCTTCATCTCTGCCTGGCAGTTGATCATGCCGCCCTTAATTGAGTGCATCTCACAAGGTGAGTAGCCGATGATAAGTGATGGGCCCGGATATGCCTCAGCTTCCTGAATTGCTTTAAGTGTCTGAGCCATGTTAGCGCCCATAGCGATTTGAGCAACATATACATAGCCATAGCTCATAGCGATTTCAGCAAGGCTCTTCTTGTTGATTTCCTTACCTGCTGCTGCGAACTGAGCAACCTGACCGATGTTAGAAGCCTTAGAAGCCTGTCCGCCGGTGTTGGAGTAAACCTCTGTGTCGAATACCATTACGTTTACATCCTGGCCTGAAGCGAGAACATGATCAAGACCGCCGTAACCAATATCGTATGCCCAGCCGTCACCACCGAAGATCCATACAGATTTCTTTGAAAGATATTCGCTGTTGTCGAGAACATCCTTGCAAAGAGCGCATTCTGCACCGCTTGCCTTAACAGCTGCAACAAGTGCGTTTGCTGCCGGTGTGTTCTTGCTGCCGTCGTTTACTGTTGCCAGGTACTCGTCAGCTGCTGCCTTAACTTCAGCGCTTGCCTTGTCGGACTCAGCGATAGCCTTAACGTCGTCGATAAGTCTGTCTCTGATTGCTTTCTGACCGTAGTACATACCGAGACCGTGTTCTGCGTTATCCTCAAACAGTGAGTTTGCCCATGCAGGACCGTGGCCGTCTTTGTTAACGGTGTAGGGTGATGTAGCTGCGGGGCCACCCCAAATTGATGAACAGCCTGTAGCGTTTGAGATGTACATTCTGTCACCGAAGAGCTGAGTGATAAGACGAGCATATGAGGTTTCAGCGCAACCTGCACATGAGCCTGAGAACTCAAGAAGCGGCTTCTTGTACTGGCTGGAAACAACATTGAGAACAGCTGTTGTCTCTTTCTTTTCTGTTACATTTGCTACGCAGTAATCGAATACAGCCTGCTGTGACTCCTGTGACTCTCTGGGAACCATCTTGAGTGACTTTGTGGGGCAAACACCGATACATACGCCGCAACCCATACAATCCATAGGTGAAACAGCAAGAGTATATGTGTAATTTGTTTTAACAACGGGCTTGGGAGCCTTCTTCATGTTTGCAGGAGCAGCGTTGACCTCTTCGTCACTAAGAGCGAAGGGACGAATTGTAGCATGGGGGCAAACATAAGCGCACTGGTTACATTTAGCGCAGGTTGCGGGATCCCATTCGGGTACGAGAACGGCAACGCCTCTCTTTTCATAAGCTGATGCGCCATGCTCAAAGGTACCGTCAGCGTGATCTGCGAAAGCAGAAACGGGAAGTGAATAGCCGTCCATAAGACCAACGGGCTTAAGAATGGAGTCAACCATCTTAACGAGCTTCTCTTCGCCAAGGGACTTAGCGCAAACGCTGTCATCTGTTGCATTTGCCCAGTCAGCTGGTACCTCAACCTTATGATAAGCTGTTGCACCTGCGTCGATAGCGTTGTGGTTAGCGTCAACAATATCCTGACCCTTCTTTGAGTAGGACTTTGTTGCAGCGTCCTTCATATACTGAATAGCTTCAGCTGAAGGCATAACATTAGCAAGAGCGAAGAATGCTGACTGAAGAACAGTGTTTGTTCTCTTGCCCATGCCAACCTTTTGAGCCAGGTCGATAGCGTTAACAGTGTAAAGCTGAATATTGTTGTTAGCAATATATCTCTTTGCTTCTGCGGGCATATGCTTGTCGAGTTCTTCGTCTGACCACTGGCAGTTAATAAGATAAACACCGCCGGGCTTAACATCGTTTACCATCTTAAAGCCCTTAACAACATATGAGGGGTTGTGGCAGGCAACGAAGTCAGCCTTGTTTATATAATAGGGACTCTTGATAGGCTTGTCACCAAAACGAAGGTGAGAAATTGTTATACCGCCTGTCTTCTTTGAGTCATACTGGAAGTAAGCCTGAACATATTTATCAGTGTGGTCACCGATGATTTTAATGGAATTCTTGTTAGCGCCAACAGTACCGTCACCGCCAAGACCCCAGAATTTACATTCGATAGTACCCTCAGCTGCAGTGTTGGGAGCAGGCTTCTCATCAAGTGAAAGACCTGTAACGTCGTCCACGATACCGATAGTGAACTGCTTTTTGGGCTGAGCCTTATTAAGCTCATCATAAACTGCGAAGATGCTTGCGGGAGCTGTATCCTTTGAACCAAGACCGTAACGACCGCCGATAACCTCAATGTCACCTCTGCCGTTTGTTGCAAGAGCTGTAACAACATCAAGATAAAGAGGCTCACCAAGAGAACCGGGCTCCTTAGTTCTGTCAAGAACTGCAATTTTTTTACAGGAAGCAGGGATAGCTGCAAGAAGATGCTTAGCTGAGAAAGGTCTGTAAAGACGAACCTTAACAAGACCAACCTTTTCGCCCTTAGCTGTAAGGTAATCAATAACTTCCTCTGCTACGTCGTTAACTGAACCCATTGCGATAATAACTCTTTCAGCATCGGGTGCGCCGTAGTAGTTGAAAAGCTGATAGTTTGTGCCGAGCTTAGCGTTAACCTTGCCCATATATTCTTCAACAATACCGGGAACTGCATCATAATACTTGTTGCAAGCTTCTCTGTTCTGGAAGAAAATATCGTCGTTTTCGTGTGAACCACGCATTACGGGACGCTCCGGATTAAGGGCTCTCTTTCTGAAAGCTTCAACAGCGTCCATGTCGCACATTTCTTTAAGATCGTCGAAATCCCAAACTTCAATTTTCTGAATTTCGTGAGATGTACGGAAACCGTCAAAGAAGTTGAGGAAAGGAACACGACCCTTGATTGCTGCAAGGTGAGCAACTGCGCCAAGGTCCATAACTTCCTGTGTATTTGTTTC
>CAYWKY010000023.1:0-14769 GCA_964458915.1 uncultured Faecalibacterium sp. | reverse complement strand
TATTAAATCTACCCTCAGGCATATCAACCTTTATTTTACCTCTTTGCACCGCATCAACAAGAGGCATAAGGTGAGGAATGGCATGGCTGACAGCCGATTGGAAAACCGGCTGTTTAATTATACCCTTAACAGTGTCCTTAAGGCTGTCTCCGATAACGCTTGCGTTTGGCACTGAGGAAGGACGCATAATAACATTGTCGCCGTTAAATTTAAAGTGGATTATTCTCTCTGCCACAGCTTCAACGCAGCGAATATGTATCTCAAGCTCGTTTTCGCTGTTCCAGCAGCCGGTAGCACAGGTGGTAAAGGGCATTGAGCCGAGAACTATATTATCCCAACGGTATTCGCCGTCAAGACCGATTTCAATGCTGTTGATTTCGTCTCCCTCAGCCCAGCTCATCTGCATATCGTTTTCTCTAAATGAGAAAGTTACATCGCTGATGTTGCCGGCCTTATCAGCTGAGATAAACATAGCCGGCAAAGGTACAACACTGACAGGATAACCTATTGCGTTGACAACCACAGGCTTTCTAAACTTAATCTTTTTGCCCTCAATTCTGCTTTCAAGAGCAAGATTACGAGGCTTTGGAGCAAGCTTCGGAAAAGCGGGGGCAACTATTGGCGTTGTCGGAGCGTTTTCGTCGACTTCAATAAATGCTTTTGGGAAGTGATTCCATATAATGTCACGCATTGCCTGTTCGTCAATTTCGCCACCGGTCATAGAAATACAAGCGTCAAGGTCTTCAAAGACGATACCAAACTGACAGAACATACCGTCAGCTCTATATGAATTTTCATATCCGCCGTTTCTCCAGAAGCAGTAACCGTAGCCCACAATGGAGTCGCTTGTTTCGTTGGCGGCTGAGTTATCAGCGTGGTACTCAGTAGCAAGTCTTACCCAAGATTCGGGAATAACCTGCTTGCCACCGAACTTGCCCATTTGCTGATAGCAATAGGTGAATTTAGCAAGGTCCTCGCCTGTTATCATAAGACCCCAACCACCGGCTTCTATACCTCGTGGACATTTTTCCCAGAAAGGCTCGCCCATACCGAGAGGCTCAAAGAGTCTGGGTCTGAGATAATCTATAAGGCTCATACCTGTAAGCTTATGAATACAGCAAGACAGCAAATACATATTTTCGCTTATGTAAAGGAACTCAGTACCCGGCTCTGAAATCCACGGTGAATCCATAATATCTCTGAACCAGCGATCCTTTGTTCTGTCGAGAAAGATGCTTACATTTTTACCGCTTCTCATAGTCAAAAGGTCTTCAATTGTCATCTCTTCGAGATACTCATCGTGTTTGTCTGTTCTGGCTTCAGGGAATATATCCACGAAGCGTGTTTCAACTGTGAGATAGCCTTCTTCAACAGCGAAGCCTATTGCCGTTGATGTGAAGCTTTTCGAAACTGAGTACATCATGTGTCTGTGTTCCGGTTTGAAAGGATCTCTGTAAGCTTCGCAAGCGATTTTGCCATGGCGTATAACAGTAATAGAGTGAAGCTCTCTGTTTTTTTCTATACATTCATCAATAAATGCCTGCACTTCTTTAGAGCTTACGCCTACAGCCTCAGGTGTCTTTGCGTATTCGAGCCATTTTGTGTTTTTTTCTGACATAGTCTTTTTCCTCCTTTATATACTAAAATGCACCTGTTATCTCTTTTTCTCCTTTTGCATTTTACTTATGAATATCTGTGCCGCTAAAATTAATATACCCACAAGCACAGCGGCAGTGATTTTGCCGGCGGTTATATTAAGAGCGCCTTTTTTTGTGTCCTCGCCCTGCTCACTTGTTATTGTGTTAATTGATAACAGTAAAAGCGAGTTAGCGCTTTGAAGCTCATCCGAGGAAGCTGTGCTTTCGCTTATAAGAGCTTTAGCTTGAGAAATACTGTTAGTTAAGTTTTCTTTGCTGACAGTGGACAAGCCGTCTAAAGCAATATCTTCGGCTTTAATTACAAGCTCCTCAAGATTATTTTTAAGTTTATTAATATTATTTTTATATGAAATGAAAGCATCAAGATTGTTAGTTTCAATAACGCTGAAATTTTTCTTAATCAAATCATTCCAGCCGTCCTCGCTATCGCTTCTTTGACCGCACAAATCCGGGTCGTACATAGGCGCAATAACCTTTGCAGTGTTCATCTCACCGTATCGGCTGCAGCAAAGAGAGCCGTACATAACATTGAAATAATTTTTGCTTCTAAAATCAACCATAGGCTCCTCAGCCATAGCTTTAAGAAAGCCTTGAATGGTAAAAATATTAAAGCTTGAGGAAACACCTATAACCATAGGCTTTTCATCTTTAGACAATATCCATGAGTTTAAATTTTTTGCGCTGTCCTTAATTCTTAAATAAGCCTTTGACAAGGCCTTTTCTTTTTTCAGCGCCTCATAAACCTTATCCTTAATGCTTTTATCAAAGTCAAGAATAAGTATATCCTTTTCACTTATTAAGCCGAGAATTTCTTCTAAGGCTGTACCGCTGATTGTTACTTCGTTTTCGCCACACAAAACAAGCTGAGAGTCGTCGGCTTCTCTGACATTGACGCTGACAAAATCCGCACCCTTTGAAAAAGCTGACAACACAGCTTCTTTGGAATTTTGCTCATATAAGGCTGTGTCGCCTCTATAGGAAATGCACTGTATACCGTCACGGTCATCTTTTGTTTTGTTATTGGTTGCGCCAGCTAAAAAGTTAATGTTCATTCCTAAAATAAGGCACATTAAAATCAGTGGAATTATTTTAAATCTCTTAGTCATACCTAAACCTTTCGGAGCCATTTATATATAGTTAATGATAACACAAATCGCAACTGTTATCAACAATTTTTAGTGATATTTTTATTACAATTACTTCATAAATTCACTTTAACTGTGTCCTTTATAGATACGCTGTCCTGCGTTACGCAGCAGTCCACAGCTAAAATATTAACGCCACTTTTTTCCGCCTTTTTAAGAGCTACAGTAAATTCCGGGTCGTTAATATGGTTTGGCGTAAAATACAGCACATTGTCCATTTGTACAACAAAAATAATATAAGCTTCATAGCCATCGTTTATACAGTCTATAAGCTCGTTTACATGCTTTGTACCCCTTTGGGTCGGCGCATCGGGGAATGACACTACCCCATTGTTTTCCAGTGTAACACCCTTGACCTCAATAAAAGCCTTTTTATCCTCATATTCACAGTAAAAATCAAAGCGAGATTTTTTATAAGTGGTTTCCGGGCGCAGCAGCTTAATATTCGGAAAAAGCCCTGAATTTTCCAGCCATTCGCCAACAACCTTATTAGGCGCTTGAGAGTCCATATTAACAAGCCTTTCACCTTTTCTGACAGTGACAAGAGAATATTTATACTTTCTCGTTTCCTTATCGCTTTGCTCTAAAAACACCTCAGTGCCTTCCACTAAAAGCTCACGACACCTACCCGTATTTTTAACATGGCAGGCGATTTCTTCACCGTCTAT
Organism: uncultured Faecalibacterium sp.; assembly: GCA_964458915.1. Lineage (GTDB taxonomy): Bacteria > Bacillota > Clostridia > Oscillospirales > Acutalibacteraceae > UBA6857. The sequence continues at coordinate 11,298 of CAYWKY010000023.1, read as the reverse complement.
ATTAACATAAGCCACAAATCGATTAGGTCGGCTTATAAATTTACCTTTAACTATTTTACTATATTTCATTTTATTCCTCTTAAACTAAAAAATGAGCCTGTGTTATAAACAGACTCATTTATTTTAAGATATTATTCTATATCTGTCAAGGGAAAACCTCACCGGCATACCTTACAGTATCCATAGCGTCCTTTGCATAGTGGCTTGCGCCTATCATTTCAGCAAATTCTTTTGTTAAAACTGCTCCGCCTACAACAGTTTTTGTGTCGGGAAGATTCTCGTTTATAAGCTTTACGGTTTGCGCCATAGCCTGTGTGGTGGTTGTCATAAGGGCACTCAGACCCACGAGCTTTACATTTTCTTCTTTAGCTTTTTCCAGCACTATTTCAGGGTCAACATCCTTGCCCAGGTCAATAACATCATAGCCGTAGTTTTCCAAAAGAGTTTTAACAATATTTTTGCCTATATCGTGTATATCACCTTTAACCGTTGCGAGAATAATTTTACCTTTGCTTTCACCTTGGCTTTCGCCCATTTCTTCTTTTACAGCTTCAAATGCCTTTGAGGCTGCCTCTGCACTCATAAGAAGCTGGGGAAGATACATTTTCTTTTCTTCAAAGCGTTTGCCAACAGTGTCAAGAGCAGGCACTATCTCTTCATTTATAATCTTAAGCGCATCTGAAAATTTAAGCTTTTCCTTTGCGGCAGAGTAGGCATCAGCCTTTATACCCTTAACAATTGCTCTTTTAAGCTCTGAGCCTTCTTCATTTTCCTTGACCGTATTAGGCTTTACGGCAACAACAGCTTCACTTTGGTGATTTTGGGCAAATTCTATATAATTCATGCAGCCCTTATCTTCCCCGATTAAAGCTAAATATGTGTAGTAGCTTCGCATCATCTCTGTACTATAGGGATTCATAATGGCACAGTCAAGCCCTGACTGAAAAGCCAAAGATGTGAAAAGAGCGTTTATGTTGCCTCTATCAGGCAAACCGAAGGATATATTTGACACACCGAGGCTTGTTTTAAGGCCCAGCTTTTCTTTTATAAGCTTAACGCTGTCAAGGGTGACCTTTCCGCTTTTGTCGTCTGAAGACACTGTCATAGCAAGCGGATCAACAATTATATCCTTTTTAGCTATGCCATATTTTTCGCATTCTTTCATTATTCTCTCAGCTATGTCGCATCTGCCCTCAGCCGTATCCGGGATACCGCTCTCATCAATGGTTAAGGCTATAAGCGTACCGCCGTATTTTTTCACAAGAGGCAATATGCTGTCCATGCTCTCCTGTTTGCCGTTAACTGAGTTAATAAGAGGCTTGCCGTTATAAATTCTCATGGCTTTTTCAAGAGATGAAGCCTTAACGCTATCCAGCTGAAGTGGTAAATCCAAAACGCTTTGAAGCTCCTTAACGGCACTTGTGAGCATCTCATCCTCATCAATTTCAGGAAGTCCAACATTCACATCAAGAATATGGACACCCTTTTCCTGTTGAGACACACCCTCGTTTATAATATAAGACATATTTTTATCTCTGAGTGCCTGCTTAAATTTAGCTTTACCCGTCGGGTTGATTCTTTCGCCTATAAGTGTCGGTACTCTGCCGATTTCAACGGCATGTGTATAAGAAGAAACCATAGTGATATTCTTCTGTGTCGGCGCATAATAGGGAATATCCTTTGTTTTTTCCACAACCATTTTAATATATTCCGGGGTTGTGCCACAACAGCCACCGAGTACACTAACACCCATTTCAGCCATTTTCACTGCATAATCGGAAAATTCCTCGGCATCAACATCGAAAACGGTTTTGCCATCCACGCTTCTCGGCATACCTGCATTAGGATTAACAATAACAGGAACACTTGCGTATTTTACATATTCCTCAGCGACACTCATCATCTGCTTTGGACCTAAAGAACAGTTCATACCTATAGCATCAACTCTAAGGCTTTCAAGCAAGGCTATCATAGCTTTAGGGTCTGCACCTGTCATAAGCTTTTTATTTTCATCGAAAACATTGCTGACAAAAATGGGCAAATCACAGCTTTCCTTAGCCGCAATAACTGCCGCTTTTGTTTCGTAGGCATCGTTCATTGTTTCAATAATAACAAGGTCTGCGCCATGCTTTGCGCCAAGGCTTATGCTCTCGCTAAAAAGCTCAACAGCTCTTTCAAAGCTCATATCACCTAACGGTTCAAGCATTTTACCTAAGGGACCAATATCAAGAGCAACAAAACAGTCCTCTCTTTGGCATTCATTTGCCGCATCCTTGGCATTTTTAATTGCGGCACAAATAATTTCCTCTAAATTATCAAACTTCAAAGAGTTTGCGCCAAAAGTGTTGGCAGAAACAACATTGCTTCCCGCATTAAAATAATCGAGATGTATATTTTTTACCGTTTCAGCATAAGTTAAGTTCCACTCTTCGGGAAGCACACCCGGCTTAAGACCGGCACTTTGCAAAAGAGTACCCATACCACCGTCAAAATAAATGCGCTGTTTCCCTAACAAATCCCTAATATTCATTAACATTCTCCTCAAAGTCAGTTTCTTATACCTATAAACGCAGTAACACTCTTTTTCGGTGTCATCATAAGCGAATCGCTCAGAGTTATACCAAGCTTTCTTTCAGCGTCAAGAAAAGTGAGAATATCCCTTTGATATTCCAGTGACACTCCCCCGTACCCCGGAGAAAACCTTGGCTTAGAGCTGTTTTTATTCACCGCTGTTTCGTTGACCTCGTCGCACCAAACCTCTATGGCTGAGGAAGCTATACAATCGCATATCATTCCCTCAGCAGGTGAAAGCTTAGAGCAGCGCATAATTAGCCTGTCCACCCCTGCGCCTGCCGTTGCCGCAAAAACAATCGCACTGCTGCAACCGGATAAGTTTTTGGCAAGGCTTTCGTTTTCGATTTTGCAAAAGCCAAAATCTACCGTCGTGCCCTCAACAGCTATGGTCACTTGCCTGAAAACAGCCTTATACGAAGCCGCATCACAATATTTTTTGAGACATTGGTCATAAAGTGCTTCTATTTCTTCGCTTTTAATTTCCTTTTTATATCCCATATATCGAAAGGCTTCTCTTTTGTTAGGTTCAATTTCATTTCCCTGCTTTGAGAGAAAATTTAAGGCGTTTGTCATAGCTTTTCCCATATCTTCCTATAGTTTGAGGTGTTATTTTATTATAGCTGAAACATTGTCTGTTATCATTTTAGCAACATCCGGCTTATTCATTGAGTAAACGTGAACTGCGTTAATGCCGTTAGCATAAAGGTCAATTATTTGCTGAGTTGCATAAGCTATACCCGCTTGTTTCATCTGCTCTGGGTTGTCGCCGTACTTATCGACTATTCTGCAAAATCTCTGAGGCAGTGCTGAGCCTGATATACGGCAAATTCTTTTAATTGATTTAGGGTTTGTCACCGGCATAATTCCCGGCACAACAGGCACATTTATTCCTGCTTCTCTAATGCGATACATAAAATTATAAAGCACATCATTATCGAAAAACATTTGTGTAACAAGGAAATCCGCACCTGCGTCAACCTTTTCCTTAAGATGCTTTATATCATCAAAGGAGTTGTCACTTTCAGGATGGCTTTCCGGGTAACAGGCTGCGCCTATTGAAAAGCCGCCAAAATCTTTTATTTGGGCTGTCAACTCGCTTGCATAGTGATAATCAAGGTTGTCCATTGTCATACCGTTGGGAATATCACCTCTGAGAGCTAAAATATTTTCAATTCCTCTTTCTTTAAGTGAGGTGAGCTGTGCGTTAATTTCGGCCTTAGTCGAGGAAACACAGCTAAGGTGAGCCAACACAGGTACTCCGCACTTTTTCTGAAGATTTTCAGCTATTGAGGCAGTATATTCGCTTGTACCGCCACCTGCGCCATAGGTAACAGACATATAGGAAGGTGACAAGAGAGCAATTTCCTCTGTTGCCGATTTCACTGTGTCAAAATTGTTGCTGGTTTTTGGTGGAAATACCTCAAAAGAAAGTGAAGGCTTTGAGCCTGTTATTACATCAATAATTTTCATAAATAAACCTCTTTTTTAATGTCTTTAGTTTTTAAGTGAATGCATAGGTGCAGGTATTCTGCCACCTCGTGCAATAAAATCAGCTGAAGAAAATTCATGTACCGGCATAACCGGTGCTGAACCTAAAAGTCCGCCGAATTCAACAATTTCGCCAACTTTTTTGCCCACTGCCGGAATTATTCTAACCGCTGTTGTTTTTGTGTTAACAACACCTATCGCCGCTTCATCAGCGATAATAGCCGATATAGTCTCAGCGCTTGTGTCACCGGGTACGGCTATCATATCAAGACCCACCGAGCAAACGCAGGTCATAGCTTCAAGCTTGTCGAGAGTTAAAGCGTTTTTCAGTGCCGCCTCTATCATGCCCTCATCCTCACTGACAGGAATAAAAGCACCGGACAGACCGCCGACATGGTTGCTCGCCATAACGCCGCCCTTTTTAACTGCGTCATTGAGTAGCGCAAGAGCAGCTGTTGTGCCGTGAGTGCCGCAGACCTCAAGGCCCATCTCCTCAAGTATTCTCGCAACACTGTCGCCTTTTTCAGGTGTTGGAGCAAGTGAAAGGTCAACTATTCCGAAGGGTACCCCTAAACGCTTTGAGGCCTCAGCTGCCACAAGCTGACCCATTCTTGTTATCTTGAAAGCTGTTTTCTTTATAGTTTCAGCCACAACATCGAAGGATTCACCCTTGCATTTTTGCAAAGCGTGATAAACGACACCGGGACCGCTGACACCAACATTAATAACGCACTCAGCCTCGCCTACGCCGTGAAATGCGCCTGCCATAAATGGATTATCTTCAACAGCGTTAGCGAAAACCACTAACTTTGCGCAGCCAAAGCCGCCCTTATCTGCTGTCATTTCAGCCGTCTTTTTAACAGTTTTACCCATAAGAGCCACAGCGTCCATATTAATGCCCGCCTTTGTACTTGCCACACTGACGCTTGAGCAAACCCTCTGAGTTTGTTTCAGCGCCGACGGTATGGAATTAATAAGGTTAATGTCACCTTTTGTCATACCCTTATGAACAAGAGCAGAAAAACCGCCAATGAAATTTACACCCACCTCATGTGCAGCTTTATCCAAAGCAATTGCAATAGGTGTATAGTCCGACTCCTTACATGAAGAAGCAACAATTGAAATAGGTGTAACGGATATTCTTTTGTTGACAATAGGAATACCGTATTCCTTTTCTATATCCTCACCTGTTTTAACTAAATCCTTTGCCAGACGAATAATTTTATTATAGATTTTCTCCGCTGTCACCTCTACGCTGTCGCTGCAACAGTCAAGCAGTGAAATTCCCATAGTTATGGTTCTGACATCAAGATGCTGATGGTCTATCATATCTATAGTCGATAATATTTCTTTTTGATTGTGCATCATCTTCCTCCTTACACCTTGTGCATAAGGTCAAATATATCTTCACGCTGTATTCTTATATTAAGGCACATCTCCTCGCCTTTTGCTTTAAGACTGTCGCTTAAAACCGAGAACTCCTTAGTGCTACCGCTTAAATCAACAAGCATTGTCATTGTAAAAAAGCCTTCCATAACAGTTTGGCTAATGTCGAGAATATTAATGTTGCTCCTGGCTAAAAGGGTGCAAATTTCTGCGATAATACCCGCTTTATCTTTTCCTATAACCGTAATAATAGCTCTCATTTCACTTCTCCTGTCCTGCATGAATTTTATAGTTATATTTTAAACAATATGCACAAAAAGTCAATAGAAACATTAGACAACACTTTAAAACGCCATGGCGTTTATTTTTAGTGATTTAACACATTAAATATTGACATTGTACATTCTCGCTGATACAATTATATGCATATAACCCTATAAGGAGATTTATCATGTTAAAAAAAGATACTTTCGCAACAAAACCGCCTATGGGCTGGAACAGCTGGGACTGCTATGGTGCGGCGGTAAACGAACAGCAGCTTTTGGCTAACGCCGAATATGTCAGAGACAACCTTAAGGATTACGGTTGGGAATATATTGTGTGCGATATTCAGTGGTACGAGCCAAAGGCTAAATCAAACTTCTATAACAATTTCACTGAGCTTTGTATGGACGAATACTCTCGTCTCATTCCTGCCACTAACCGTTTTCCCTCAGCGGCAAACGGTGTAGGCTTTAAAGCTATTGCCGATAAAATTCACGCTATGGGTCTTAAGTTCGGCATACATATTATGAGAGGCGTACCCCGTCAGGCGGTACACCAAAACACACCTATTAAAGGCAGCGATAAAACTGCAAGAGACATTGCCTCAGGCTTTTCAGTTTGCGCGTGGAACACTGATATGTACGGAGTGAGAGCGCAAAACGAGGGCGCTAAAGAATATTACAACAGCCTGTTTGAGCTTTACGCTTCTTGGGGTGTGGATTTTGTCAAGGTTGACGACATTGCCAACACTGAGTTTAAGCCTCACGATCCCTACAGTGCAAGAGAAGAAATTGAGCTTATAAGAAACGCTATAGACAATTGCGGCAGAGATATGGTGCTTTCACTTTCTCCCGGTCCTGCTGTTATAAGCGAAGCCTTTCACCTGTCGCAAAACGCAAATATGTGGCGAATGACCGGCGACTTTTGGGACAGATGGGATAAGCTGCTTTCTATGTTTGAGCGTTGCGAAAAATGGATACCTCATATGAAAGAGGGTTGCTGGCCCGATTGCGATATGCTCCCCTTAGGAAAAATCAGCAAAAACTGCTCTTGCTTAGGTGATGCAGACAGATATACGAATTTCACCTTCGACGAGCAAAAAACTATGCTGACTTTGTGGTCAATTTTCCGTTCACCTTTAATTCTCGGCGGTGAGCTTCGTGAAAACAGACCCGAAGATTTGGAAATTATAACCAACAAAGACATTATCGAGATAAATCAGTATTCAAAAGAAAACGCTCAGCTCAGACGAAACAAAAATGAAGCTATATGGACTTGCCTTGACAAAGATGGCAACAGAGTTATAGCCTTATTTAACCTTTCCGACGAGGAAAGAGAGATTGGTCTTGAGCTTAACAAATTTGGCTTTAATGGCAACTTCACCGCAAAAGAGCTTTGGACAAAGGAAGAAACAGAAAACATTATGGACACTCTTTCAATGACCGTTGCGCCTCACGGAGTTAAAATAGTTTGCCTTAAATAAAAACGATATAAAAGGAGACATGAAGAAATGAAAGACTTAAAATTTTATGTAATCAGTGACCCTCACTATTTCGCAAGTGAGCTTGGTTGCAGTGGAGAAGAGTACGAAGATTTTATGCACTATGAGCAGAAATGCTTCGCTGAGACAGAAAGCATCTGTAACAGTGTTGTGGATTATCTCAAAGAAGCAAAAGAAGCTGATATTGTACTCGTAGCCGGTGACCTTATTTTCAACGGCGAGAAAAAAAGCCACGAGGGCTTTATAAAGTTGCTTTATGAGCTTAAAAACAGTGGCAAAAAAATCTATGTTGTAACAGCTGACCACGATTTCAAATGGAATGACGGCGACACCTTCGCTTTCTCGAAAAACGGAAGATATTCACCGGAAAGAGCCTTGCGTGAAGAGCTTGTTGATTTATATCAGGATTTCGGTTTTGGCGATGCGATTGCTCTTGATAGAGAAAACCTCTCTTATGTTGCTCAAATCAGCGACGATGTTCGTTTAATGGCAATTAACTGTGACCTTCAACAAGACGGACAGCACTACTTTAAAGAAGAACAAATAAAGTGGATTCATGAACAGGCACAAAAGGCAAAAGAGGACGGACAAAAAATATTCGCCATGTGTCACTATCCGATTTTGCCCGGCCAGCCGATTTTCTCAATTATTAAGCCTACCATGATAAAGGATGCCTACAATTTCGCAACATTTTTAGCCGATGAGGGTATTGAACTTATTTTCACAGGTCATATGCACAACCAAAGCATAAACTATATTGACACAGAAAAAGGCAATCGTCTTTATGATATAACCACCGGCGCAATTATCGCTGACCCTGCTTTCATGAGACTTGTCACCTTAAAAGAACACTCAGCTGAAATAAAGAGTATACCCACCCCGGACTTTCAATGGGATACTAAGGGCAAAGGCTGCAAAGAATACTTAAAGGATATGTTTGACAGAATGCTCGTCAATATACTTGTGGATTTGCGTGACGACACTGAAAGGGCAATGAATAAATTCGGCATTAAAGATAACGGCTCAACGAAGAAGCTTCTTCAACTGGCAGGCAAATTTGTTTGCAGCGTCAAAGTTGGAACTATGGCAAAAATTTTCTTTATAAAATGTGACAAGAGCATAAAGGATATGCCCACATTAGAATATATCGCTGAGTTTGGCAGAAATATCTTCGAGGGCAATCAAAGCTTTGTTGCCGGTACACCTAAGGGTGACGCTTGGCTGGCACTGCTCGGCAGATTAAAGCCCATATTCAAAAAGTTAGACATTAAGGATTGGGACGGCAAAAAAGCTGACCTTTATGAAATTTTAAAGCACACAGCAGGAAATTACGGCATTGACGACTACGATGCAACCTTGTTATTGAAGTAAAATTAAAGAACCCGTTGTATAATAAATTTATTAAATCAGAAAGGTGTGGATGCGATGAAAAAAGAAAAGCTGATAAAGGAGCTTAAATCACTTCGGCTTATCAACTTTCCTATTCTTATTATTGCAGGACTTATAAACGCTTTCGGTGTTACGGTTTTTCTTGCCCCGGTCAACCTTTATGACAGCGGTATTTCAGGCACATCAATGCTCTTGTCTCAGCTCACCCCGGAGTACCTAAGCTTGTCGGTCTTTTTGTTGATTCTCAATGTACCTTTGTTTTTATACGGTCTTAAAAGGCAAGGACTTGCGTTTACTATTTACTCGATTTTTGCCGTTGCGGTCTACTCGCTCGGCGCATGGCTGATAACAGACGTTTTGCCCATTGATGTTAGTATGGCTTCTCCCCTTGCCAAAGACGATTTGCTGCTTTGCGCCATTTTCGGCGGACTTATTTCGGGTATCGGCAGCGGTCTTACTATCCGTTTTGGCGGAGCAATTGACGGCATTGAGGTTATGGCTGTTATCTTCTCAAAAAAGCTGGGCATAACTGTAGGCACATTTGTTATGATTTACAATGTTGTTCTCTATATTATTTGCGGCTTTGTGCTTAACAGCTGGATATTGCCCCTTTACTCCATTATCACCTATGCGGCGGCGCTGAAAACCGTTGACTTTATCGTTGAGGGTATCGACCGCTCCAAGGGTGTTATGATAGTCACAAGCAAGGCAAATCAAGTCAGCAACGCTCTTATAGCTGAGTTTGAGACCGGTACCACAAAAATTGCGGCTAAGGGCGGTTACACCGGCGACAACAAAACTGTTATATATTTTGTTGTCAACCGTTTTCAAATTTCAAAAATGCGTCAAATAGTGCATCGCATTGACCCTCACGCTTATATGACAATCAGTGAAGTTGCCGATGTGTTTAAGGGCGGCGAATAATTTTGTGTACGCGACTAAAGGCGGCGGTGATAATTAAGTCACCGCCGCCAAAATAATATTAAAGACACCTAAGCAGCTATTTTAAGCGCCAAGGTGTCTTTATTTACATGAAAGGACAAATTATTATTAAGTTTTATTTGACTTTAACATTCTTAATTGAGCTATAATCGCCATAATAGGTTTTACCGTCAAGCTTATAATAAGCTCTAACTTTAATTTGATATGTCTTTCCGCTTGTAAGCTTGCTAATTGTAGCTTTTGTTGTAGCTTTTTCTGTATTTTTTGCTGTGCTTACGTTAAATTTTTGATATGAAGATGCACCCTTAACACGGTAATATACCCTATATCCTGATACGTAGTTTTCACCGAGGTACATTGACAAAGTCAATGTAACCTTATTTTTTCCGGCAACGATATCCTCTACATTGGGAGAAGCAACACGACATGTTTTAACAGTCACAAATGAGCTTCTTACATATTCATTGCCGTCATAAGCACAGGCTCTTACTCTAAATTTATTTTCGCCATAGAATCCGTCTCTAATTACAGGTATCATTTCTCCAGTTACACTGTCACGGACTTCGACATATTCTGATAGTGTAAATGATGTTTTTACGCCTTCATAAATTTTAACCCATTTGTTTTTTTCATAATGATAAAGTTGATAGTAGCCTGCGTTTTTAACCTTTGACCATGAAACCGTGAAATCGCCTTTGTCTGTGCATTTAAGATTTGTTGCTTTATCAAGCTTTGAAGGTAGTTTTTTACTAATAAATTCATAGTCAATATTTTCACTTTCAAATTTTTCAAAAGCTTTATCGCTGAGAGTGACTAACTCTAAGTTTCTGCAGACGTAAAATGGTTTCTGAGCGGGAATCCCCCCTAAATTCAATGGCTTAATTGGATTTACCGAAGTTGTAGTAGGGGTGATAACTTTTTTAAGATTTTTGCAAAATTGGATTTGGGGTACTTCTTCGTAATCAAGAGGATATGTAACTGTTTCAAGAGAATCACAGCTGCTTATATAGCACACAGCATTGGTAAAAGTAATTGATTTAAGGTTGTTGCAATCTTCAAACACATCTTTGCCCAATTTCTTTACCGTGTCAGGCACAGTAACATTTTTTAAGTTGGTTGCGCTAAAAGCACAAGTTTCTATTTCCTCTAAGCTTGATGGGAAGTTGATGTTAGTGAGGTTACTCAATGATTTAAAAGCGTATGCATCAATTTTCTTTAGTCCTTCAGGTAAAACAACTGTTTGAAGCTCTCTTGGCCACTCCTTAAAATTAAAAGCATAATGTCCTATTTCTGTAATTCCTTCTTCGATTATAATGGTTTTAACCTTAGCGACTGCAATATCAAGGTCAGTTGCCACATCTTCCGGTCCGTCACCATCACCATCATATTCTGCGTTCGGATCACAGATTCTACACCAAGAACTTGAACTAAACATATGATCAGGGATTTTACCCTCACCGCTTAAAATCATCAAACTAAGATCTTGATAAATTTTATATGTGATATTTTCTTTTGTTCCCTCTATTATTCCGCTTTCTGAATCTGTTGCGCTCGCAGAAAAAGCAATGCACATAACAGATAAGACTGTGATAAGAAGGAGTAGGCTTAGTTTTTTAATGCTTTTCATGATTGTTCTTCCTTTCTTTGTTATATCTACTGTAAATACATTTTATCACCCTTATGTGTAATCTAAGTGAAAAATAGTTTAAATATTTGTATCAATTTCAGTAGTTAAGTTTTTATTCCAAATAGCT
>CAYWKY010000022.1:0-14926 GCA_964458915.1 uncultured Faecalibacterium sp. | reverse complement strand
TTTTGCTCGAGCTTTTTCAAAAGCTCGTGGGGTGTGGGGCAAAGCCCCGCAAAAAGGTAAAAAATAGAATAACATAAAACAGGAGCTGTAAAAACACCGTTCTTACAGCTCCGTTTACTTTTAATTAATTATTACCATGGATCTTTGCCAAGAAAAACATCGTGGAAGATATATTTCAATAAACCGTAAAACTCAAGTATGTACTGCCAAATAAGCTCATAAAACATTGGTGAGCTTTCCCCTTCTTCGGTTGCCAAATTGATAAATTTATTCATATTTTATGCCTCCTTAAATTGTTAACATTATTTTAACACATTTATATAGCATTAGTCAACATTTTTTCAATAAAAATTTTAAAATCAAAATTTGCTTTTAAAACTGACTGGTTTTGACGGCAAGCTGATAAATTCTACATCCGACACCGTCTTATATGCCCTGCAACGATAATAATATGTCTTAAAGGCTTTAGGCAATTTGTCATAAAAACTCAATTCAAGGCCACCCTTTGTGCGTCCAACTTCGGTAAAATCACCGTTTTTGCTGTCGCTTCTTTCGATAATATATCCGTCAGCGCCAGCAACAACTCTAACGCAAACCTCAGCTTTCTTGCCAATAATTGCCCTTACGTTAAGCACACTGCCGCAATCGAGGCAAACAGTGCTGACCTCACGGCTGAAGTTGCCGTAAAGAAGCCTGTCACCGTCTTTTTTATAATGCTGCAAAGAATAGTGATATGGCTGACCTGAAACAACGCCCTTATCAACATAGGTTTCGGCTTTTCCGTCAAGCTTTGCAATAGGTATAATTTGCGAGAAAAAATCATTACGCCTGCCGATAATACATCCGTCAGAGTCTTGAATGTTTTTCCACTTCAAGGTAACTGCAACCTTATTGCCGTCTGCGGTTGCAGAAGCAGCTTTTGGGGCTTCAATATCAGAAATAATTGCCGCTTTAACACCGCTTGTCTTAGTTGAAGTCTTTTTGCCGTCGAGCTTTTTCCACGCTGTTATTTTGTACCAATATATTGTATTTTCTTGAGCTGTTTCGTCAATGTACTCACATTTTTTAACCCATTTAAGCTCCTCGAAAGTACCCATCGGCTCAGTAGATCTTTTTACGGCATATTTTTCTGCATTGCCCACCTTAGACCACTTGATTATCAGCTTGTTATCCTCAGTGGCGGTTATGCTTTTAATTTTCGGGCTGACTTTAATTTTTTCAGCTGCGACTAAACTCATTTCTTCTCTCCTAAAAGTGACGCTGCTGCCTTATCAAGGAATATAGTTACATCTGAGTGTCTTTGAAGGATTGTTGCGGGGCATGAAGGAGAAACTGCACCCTCAACTAATTGCTTAACAGCCTTAGCTTTACTCTCGCCTGTTGCAATAAGAATAATTTTCTTTGCACGCATGATGTCGCCGATACCCATAGTTAAAGCGTAAGATGGCATTGTGTCACCCACAGCCTCAAAATATTTTTTATTTGAATCGATAGTGCTTTGTGTGAGCTTAACTGCGAACGGAGTGTCAGCAAATTTGTCACCCGGTTCATTAAAGCCGATATGTCCGTTGGTACCAATACCAAGCAGCTGAATGTCGATGCCACCGCACTCACGAATACGGTTATAGTATCTTTCGCATTCTTTTTCCAAATCTTCGGCTTCACCGCTGAGGAAGTTAACTTTGTTAAAATCAACATCGGTTTTGCCAAAAAGGTTATCTTTCATGAAATAGAAATAGCTGTTAACATTATCTCTTGAAAGACCAACATATTCATCAAGATTAAATGTTGTTATGTGTTTAAGGCTTACTTCGCCATTTTCATATTTCTCGATAATTCTTTTATATGTTTCTACCGGTGATGCGCCCGTTGCAAAGCCGAGTACACTGCCGTGGTTCTTGTTTACTTGTTTAACAATAATGTCTGCTGCCTCATATGAAATGTCAATGGGATTATCTTTTATAATAACTCTCATTTTAAATCTCTCCTTTGAACTAAAATAGTTTTAATAAACATTTCTAATATAATAGCACACTTTATTCATTTTTTCAATGTTTTTTGAGTGCTATAAAAATTTTTTCGTTTTCATTGTTAAAATATCAATTTGGCTGTTAAAATATCGATTTCTATGTTAAAATGTATTTAATATAAAAAATTAAGGTGAGAATATGTTAAAGGTTAGTAATGTAACAAAAAAATATGGCAAGGTACTCGCAAACGACAGTGTCAGCTTTGAAGTTGGCGACGGAGAAATTGCCGTTCTCTTAGGTCCAAACGGTGCCGGAAAAAGCACGATTATAAAGTGTATCACAGGCCTTCTTCGCTTTAAGGGTGAGATCACTATAAATTCAGATAACAACAAGTCCATAGCTGCGAAAAGGCTTCTGGGATATATTCCGGAAATGCCGGCAGTTTATGATATGCTCACCGTAGAGGAGCATCTTGAATTTATCCTTCGTGCCTATGAAATGAGCGATGACGGATATAAGGACGAGCTGTTAGAGCGTTTTGAGCTTGCGGATAAAAAGAACAAACTTGGCAAAGAACTTTCAAAGGGTATGCAGCAAAAGCTGTCCATTTGCTGCGCTCTTGTTCACAAGCCAAAGGTAGTCATATTTGATGAGCCTATGGTCGGCCTTGACCCTCACGCTATTAAACAGCTAAAGGAAATCTTTATTGAATTAAAAAAAGAGGGAGCAAGTGTTCTTATAAGCACCCATATGCTTGACAGTGTTGAAGATTTTTGGGACACAGCCTATATTATGGTCGGCGGCAGAGTCGAGAAAAAGAAAACTATAGACGAGGACTCCTTGAGCCTTGAGGAATTGTTTTTCAAAATAACCGAAAGAAGTGATGAAAATTGAAGGCGCTGAGTTATCTTCTCACACGCAAGCTTAAAAACAGTATAGTTTCAGTTTTTAAAACACCTGCAAAGCTCATTGCTCTAATTATTCTCGTTGCAATAATGGCTTTATCATTTTTGACCGGTTATGAAAACCCAGCCTATGGAAGTGTACACTTTAGAGATACTAATGAGTTATACGCCCTTATTTTACTTTTATACAGCGCAATTTTTGTCTTAGTTAGTAAAAACGGCTTTTATAACGGAGCGTCTATGTTTTCCATGGCTGATGTAAATATTATTTTTACTTCTCCCCTAAAGCAAAGCAAGGTATTATCCTTCGGACTGTTTCAACAGCTCGGAAGAAGTCTGCTTATAGGCTACTTTATTCTTTATCAATACTCTTTTTTAAAAAACACCTATGGCTTGCCTTTTTCAGCTCTTATTTATATCCTAATCGGCTACGGTGTCACTGTTTTTCTGTCGCAAATGACAGCTATGCTCATATACTCTTACACCTCAGGTGATGAAAGCAGGCGTGTCTATGTAAAAATCGCATATTATCTTTGCATTTCAGCCTTTGTTGTTTATGCTTTAGCTTTGGCGTGGCGCAACGGCGGAATCAACATTCAAAACCTTGTTATTTCAACAAGAAGTGTAGTTGCACGCCTTTTCCCTGTTAGCGGAATGATAGCCTTTGCAGTTGAGGGTACTATTGAAGGCCAGCTTATCGGCCCTATTGACGGTCTGCTTTACTGTGTAGTATTTTGGATTTTTTACAGAATAGCTATTTTACTTATTAACTCCGATTTTTATGAAGATGTGCTTCAAAGCGCTGAAATATCCTATTCAGCTATTCAGTCTCGCCGTGAGGGTAAGGCAGCTGAAAATGCACCGAGAAAGGTAAAACTTGGAAAAACCGGTATAGAAAAAGGCTACGGCGCTTGTGTAATAGCCGAAAAACACAAAATTGAAAACAGAAGAAGTCGAGTTTTCCTGCTAAATACCACATCCCTTGTCTCAATTGTTGTGTCTGTCGTGGGCTGTTTTGCCTTTGCCGGTATGCCCGTTGCTTTACTTGCAATGAATGTGTATATTCTCACAATGAGTGTCGCCGCAGGCAGATGGGCAAAGGAGCTTTCCTATCCTTATGTCTACCTCATTCCTGAAAAGCCTTATAAAAAGCTGTTTTACACTATTAAATGTGAGTTTGCCCCATTGATTCTTGAAAGTGTTTTATGCTTTGCGCCCGCTTATTTTATAATGCACTTAAGCTTATATGACACATTAGCAATGATATTAGTCAGAATCAGCTTCGGCTTACTGTTTTTGAGCATAAATTTGCTGTTGCAAAGAGTATTTGCAACAGCAGATAAAAAAGTATTTTTAATGCTTGTTTATTTCGCATTTATTCTTTTGTTCTCAGCACCCGGAATAACCGTAGCGGTACTTTTAGGCGTTTTATATCCTTTTTATATGTACTTAGCATATCTTGCTTTGAGCCTTATAAATATTATAATCGCTGCAATTATTGCTTTTTGTTGCAGAAATGTTTTCTCAGAAGTTTAAGCCTTCTTTTCCTGCTTTTCTGCTTCCCTTTTAGCCATTGTTTCTTTTATACCCGCCGAATACTTTATTGCTCTACCCATACCATTCATGATTATGCTGTAAAGCAACGAAGCAACCTCTCTTGGTGATCGGCGGTTTTCTTTATTCAGCCAAGTCCAAAGGGTACTTGTAAGACCTGCGGCAATAAATTGAGTCACATATAAGCTTGCTTCGCTGGCGTTTTCAAGCTCGATAAACCTGTTTGTGAATCTGTTAAAGGCTTCACCTAAGCTAATTTTACCGTTATCGCTGAGAATAACAAGGAATGTCTCTCGGTTATCTTCAATGTACTGAAGTACCTTTGTCAAGAAAATGATGCTTGTTCTTTCCGGTACTGTAGGGCTGTTATAAATATCGGCAAGGTCAGCGGCAATATCTTCTATTATATCGTCATAAAGGTCATATTGAGTATCATAGTGACGATAAAAAGTGCTTCTGTTAACATCTGCGCCTTCACAAATCTCTTTTATACTAATAGTATGAATAGATTTGGTTTTCATTATCTCAATAAGACTGCTTTTTAAAAGCATCTTAGTCATTCTAACTCTTCTTCCGTCGTTTTGGTTGTTCATTTAATTAACTCCCATCCTGTTTTTACAGATATTATACACTAATTTTTTAAAAAATGCAACACCATGTATAAAAAACATCATGAAGATTTATTTGTAACAAAATTTCCTATTCTTTTGTTTTATTATTTAACATTTTTCTGATATTTACAGTACATTTCCCTTTTTTATTCGGCATTGATATTAAAGCTGAAAAATTGACTTAAACACTCATTTATGCTATGATATGTGCTACAAAAGTTTTAAAAAAACCACACTTAATTTTCACAAAGTTATTGTATAATATGGCGGTATTCCAGCATACCCGCCTTTAAAACGGAGGGATATTTACATGAAACAAACAAAAAGAGATTCATTTGCAAGTCGTTGGGGCTTCGTTATGGCTTGTATCGGCTCGGCCGTCGGCATGGGCAATATTTGGCTGTTCCCAACAAGAGTTTCTATGTATGGCGGCGGTGCATTTCTTATCCCCTATTTTATATTTGTTGTCCTTATTGGTTCAACAGGTGTTATAGGTGAAATGGCTTTTGGCAGAAGCACCCGTTCAGGTCCAATTGATGCCTTCGGTTACGCTTGTGAAACTAAGGGCAAGAAAAAACTCGGTCAGGGAATTGGTGTAATTCCGGCTTTAGGCTCTCTTGCGCTGGCGATAGGCTACACCGTTGTTATGGGCTGGATATTAAAATACATGGTCGGTACCTTCACCGGGTCAACTCTCTCAAACGACAGCGTTGACGGTTTTGTCTCTTCATTTTCTTCAATGGCTTCTTCCTTTGGCAATAACATTTGGCAAATTATTGCTGTTTGTGTCACCTTTGCCATTTTGCTTTTCGGAGTGGGTGCCGGAATTGAAAAGGCAAACAAAATTATGATGCCCCTGTTTTTCTTCTTATTTCTTTGTCTTGGTGTTTATATAGCCTTTCAAGACGGAGCTGCAAATGGCTTCGAGTATATTTTCAGAGTTGATATATCGGCTCTGAAAAATCTAAAAACATGGATATATGCTCTCGGTCAAGCCTTTTTCTCTCTTTCTGTCGCAGGAAATGGTACTTTGATTTACGGCTCTTATCTTTCAGATGAAGAAGACATACCCAAATCGGCAAAAAATGTTGCTTTCTTTGACACTTTAGCAGCATTGCTCGCATCTTTGGTTATTATACCGGCTATGGCAACGGCAGGCGCTCAGCTTGACCAGGGCGGTCCCGGTCTTATGTTTATTTATTTGCCCAACCTGTTTAAAGGTATGCCCGGCGGAAATATTATAGCTATTGTTTTCTTTGTTGCTGTTTTCTTCGCAGGTTTGACCTCACTCATTAATCTTTATGAAACACCTATTGCAACTGTGCAAGAGCGTTTTTCCCTCGGCAGAGTACCCTCATGTCTCATAGTTGCCGCAGTAGGTCTTGGTATTTCCCTTTTCATTCAAGGCATTGTATCGGATTGGATGGACATAGTCTCAATTTATATCTGTCCTCTCGGCGCAGGTCTTGCCGGAATTATGTTCTTCTGGGTACTCGGTAAGAAATTCGTCGAAAAAGAAGTTAACAAAGGCAGAAAAAAACCTATTGGCAAATGGTTTTATCCTATTGCAAAGTATATATTCTGCGGAGTTTGCTTGCTTGTTCTTGTGGCAGGCGCACTCTTGGGCGGCATCGGTTAAATTTAGAAAGGACTTGTTTGTATGAAATACAACTATCACACTCATACTGCTCGTTGCTTTCACGCAAACGGAAAGGACGAGGAATACGTTTTATCTGCCATTGAAGCCGGATTTGACGAAATAGGCTTTTCCGATCATACACCATGGAATTTTAATGGCTTTGTCTCTCACATGAGAATGCATGAAAGCGAGCTTGAAGAATACTGTGAGAGCATAAAAAATCTCACAGAAAAATACAAAGATAAAATAAGCATTAAATTAGGTCTCGAATGTGAATATTTCCCTAAATATTTACCCTGGCTTGAGAGCGAAATTAAAAACAAGGGTATCGATTATATTATACTCGGTCATCATTTTTGCGGCGACGAACAAACCGGCGCTTATAACGGAGCCTTAAGAACACCGAAAGAGCTTTATGCTTATCGTGACGATGTACTCGAAGCAATGGAGTCCGGACTTTTCAGCTATGTGGCTCACCCGGATATTTTTATGCGAGGGTACGACGAATTTGACTCCCACTGCGAAAAAATTTCAATCGACATTATTTCAAAGGCTATTGAAACAGACACTCCCCTTGAATTTAACCTTTTAGGCTTAAGGCACGGTGTTGCAGATGGGAAACCGGGCTATCCTCACCCTAAGTTTTGGGAAATAGCTTCTCAAATGAAACCCAAAGCCATTGTGGGAATCGATGCACACTATCCCGATGCTTATAAGGAAGACGATCATTTTCAGTTTGGATATGATGAATTAAAAAAATACGGACTCGAACCTGTGGAAAAAATAAAGTTTTTTTCAAGGTAAATTAAGATAAGACGAGGTATATTAAATGCTAAACATTGTTGAATTTATTAATGCTAACCTAGGCGTTTCTTCCCTAATTGCTTTTGCCGCTTTGATTATCCTTTTTGTTTGGGATAAGCTTCCAATGGCAACGTCAGCTATTTTAGGCTGCGCTGTTATGGTACTTTTGGGCATAAGCGACTTTTCAACTGCATTCGGCTCTTTTGCAAGCTCAACTGTTTTAATGCTTATTGGCGTTTTAATAGTCGGCATGGCAATTGACGAAACAGGAATTGCAGGAAAAATCGGCGATTTGATTATGAAATCTACCAAAGGCAGTGAAAGAAAGTTTATTGCTGTATCTTTTATTGTTGCGTTTTTACTTTCAACCTTTATGACTAATGTTACTGTCCTCGCCATTTTTATTCCTATTATTTTCTCCTTGGGCAAGACTAATAAAAACATTAACCCGATGAATATTATAATTCCTATTACCCTTGCGGTTAATGCCGGTGGAATAACTACATTGGTCGGTTCTTCACAACAAATGACTGCACAGGGACTTTTAGAGGAATACGGCTATAAAACCTTCGGTGTTTTTGATTTTGCACCGCTTGGTTTGACTATAGGCGTGATAGCTCTTTTATACTGCTTGTTTATCGGCTATCCTCTGGGCAAAAAAATATGGGGTAAGCGTGAAAGTACCTATGAAGATAAAATAAACACTTCTCTTGTAAACAAGGAATTAGACAAGAAAAAAGTCGTTTCCATCAGCATTATCTTTGTTTCAATGGTTTTCTTCTATATTTATAAGAAAATACCTTTCACCGATATTACTGTCGAACCTCATGTGACAGCTATAGTTTCAGCTTTAGCCTGCATAATAACAGGCTGCATCTCTCAGAAAAAGGCTTTTATGAATGTTAACTGGAACATAGTCGGTCGCCTTGCTGCTTGCTTAGGTCTTGCTAAGGTACTTCAGAGTGCAGGCGGAATTGATATTGTTGCTGACTGGTTTATGAGCGTTATAGGCAGCAGTCTCAGCCCCTTTGCCATATTCGCTATTTTAGTTTTATTCGCTCAGGCCTTCAGCCTTTTCATCTCAAACTCAACAGCTATTTCAGTTACACTGCTTATTGTTATGGCAATCTCTGAAACTATGAGCTTAAATGTACCAGCCTTTGCTTTAGGCATAGTTTTCGGCTCAAGCATGGGTGCAAGCTGTCCTCTTTCCGGCTCAACATGGGGCATTTCAATGGCAGCCGGTTATAAGTTTAAGGACTATTTCAAATACGGCTTTATGATAGATGCCTTGGGATATGTTGCAACTATCATATTCATACCGCTGACAATGGGACTTACTGTTTAATTAGTTTAATAGACTCAAAGAGAACTGTAGAAGCCTGAAGCTTTTACAGTTCTTTCATGTTCTTTTTAAGTTAAAGTTCTCGCTAACAAAAAGACTCCACCTTTTATCAGATGGAGTCTTACTTTATTTGCTGTATGGACAAACCTTCATGCAAATTCCGCAGACAGCGCCTCTGCCAATATGCTTGAAATGGTTTTTCATATAGGTGCTGCATTTTTCCGGGTCAAACATATACTCTCTATCGCAACCCTCATACCAAGCGTTGCCTGAAATAGCCCCACTCGGACAAGCCTTAACACAAAGGTCACAGCCACTGCAAAGGTCAAGCGGTACAACATCGCTGACATCAAACTCACAGTTTGTGAATATGCTGCCAAGGCGCACCTTTGCACCGTAGTCCTTGTGAAGAAACATAGAGCTTTTTCCAATTGAGCCAAGACCCGACAAAGTGGCAACTTTTTTATGAGAATATCTGCCCTTATAATTCCAGCCGTCTTTATTAATACTCTGCGAAGCGGCGACAGTTATATATTTATAGCCTCTGTTTTGAAGAAAAAGACCGGCCTTCAAAAGCAAAGAATCAATAAAAGCGTTGACACTTCTGTAGTGGTTAAAATATGTGTGAGTCGGTTCTGCGCCAATCTCATCAACAATATTCTCAGACAAGCGCACTATTATGCTGATTCCATACTGACACTCACCGAAATCTCCGTCATCGATTTTGCAAAAGCCAACATCAGTTGCACCTTGCGAAATAAGATATTCTTTTAATTCGTCTTGAATTGCCATTATTTTACCTCTTAAACATCATTGATGCCGAACATTTTAATACATTGCTCAATTTTGGACTCATCGCTGTTTTCAAAGGAAATCATACCCTCTTTTTCGCTGTCGTTAAGCAAATCTCTTTCCTCTAACAAGCGTTGGCACTGCTTTGCCGCACCCATGGAGCCTTCAAAAACAAGAACCTCTTCGCCTAAAATCTGCTGAATAGGCTTTCTTGCGAAAGGAAAATGAGTGCAACCGAGAACAACCGCATCCACCTTATGATCAGCATAAGGCTCAAGCAATTTTTCAAGATATTCTACAGCCTGCGGTGACTCAGCCTCTCCTCTTTCCACAAAGCCTACAAGCTCCGGTGCAGGCAGCTTAATGAATTCTGCCTCGCCCTCAAAGCGAGCCATAAGCTTGTTAAACTTTTCTTCCCTGAGAGTCAGCGGTGTTGCAAGCACCAACACACGAGGCCATTTTGACGAAAGTGCCGCAGGCTTAAGCGCAGGTTCGAGTCCAACAAAGGGATAATCAGGATATTTTTCTCTCAAAAAATCCCCTGCAGCACTTGTTGCTGTGTTACAAGCTATAACAACAGCCTTTGCGCCTCTTTGCATAAGTCTTTCAACAGCACTGACGGTTATATCCTTAATTTCATCCTTAGTTTTTGTTCCATAAGGTGAATTTGCAGAATCACCGAAATATATGTAATTTTCATTCGGCATAATACGGTGCAGTTTTTTCAGCACCGTTATGCCTCCCATGCCTGAATCAACAACAGCGATGGGACTTTTTTTAGTTATCATAATTTACTCCTCTGATTCGGGCAGCTTTAGCTTCAAACCACCCAAACATTTTCTTGCTATCATAAAATTCTTGTCATATTGTCATCAGCAAAAACTTTTTTATTTATGCTCTGTGCCACTTTACACCCTGAGGTGTGTCTTCGAGAACAATGCCCTGAGACTTAAGCTCATCACGAATACGGTCAGCCTCAGCCCAATTCTTGTTCTTTCTCGCTTCGTTACGAGCTGCAATAAGTGCTTCGATTTCATCGTCAAGGCTCTTTTCAGCGTTTCTATTGTAAAGCAAGCCGAGAATACCGGTAAGCTCATCGAAAACTTTAATAGCGTACTCAGTGAGAGCCTTTGACTGAACACCGTCATTGACATACAAGTTAATGTCCTTTACAAGCTCAAACAATGCGCCAAGAGCCTCACCTGTGTTAAGGTCATCCTCCATAGCTTCAATAAACTTATCCTTTTTAGCATCAATTAAAGAGATAATTTCAGCGTCCTTCTCCCCTGCTGCATCTGTTGCGTTTTTAAGAGCAAAATCCAAATTGTTGCGACAGGTATAAAGTCGCTCAAGAGAAGCCTTACACTGCTCAATTGCATCAAAGCTATAGTTAATGGGACTTCTGTATTGGCAAGAAATCATAAGATAACGAATTGGCTCATAGCCGTACTGCTGAGCAACATCACGAACAGTGAAGAAGTTGCCAAGTGACTTTGACATTTTCACCTTATCAACGGTGATAAAGCCGTTGTGCATCCAATATCGAGCAAAGGGAGCTCCGTTGCAGCACTCACTTTGTGCAATTTCATTTTCATGATGAGGGAAAATAAGGTCCTGACCGCCACAGTGAATATCTATTGTTTCACCGAGATAACGTCTAACCATAGCTGAGCACTCAATATGCCAACCGGGTCTGCCATGACCCCAAGGTGATTCCCAATAAGGCTCACCCGGCTTTGCGCTTTTCCAAAGAGCGAAATCCATAGGCTCCTTTTTAACTTCGCCGATGTTTATTCTTGCGCCGGCTTCAAGGTCTTCAAGAGGCTGATGTGAAAGCTTGCCATATTCGGAAAACTTTTTAGTGCTGAAATAAACATCACCATTTGCTTCATAGGCATAGCCCTTGTCAATAAGAGAAGACACAATATCAATAATTTCACCAATGTTTTCTGTTGCTTTGGGATGAGTAGTTGCCTCTCTTATATTCATGCCTTTAGCATCTACCCAAAATTCCTCGATATACTTTTCGCTAATATCCTTAAAGCTAACACCTTCTTCGTTAGCTCTGCGGATAATTTTGTCGTCAATATCTGTAAAGTTCTGAACGAAATTAACCTTGTTTCCTCTATATTCAAGGTAACGGCGCATAACATCAAAAACGCAAAGAGGTCTTGCGTTACCGATATGGATATAGTTGTAAACTGTGGGGCCACAAGCATAAATTTTAAATTCGCCCTCTTTAATAGGCACAAGTTCTTCTTTTTCTCTTGTAAGTGTGTTAAAAATTCTCATGAATTTTCCTCCAATTCTTTTATTTTCTTTTGTAATTTATCAATCTCATATTGAAGTCGGCACAGCTCCTGTGACAATGGGTCAGGAATATGAATATGGTCGAGTCTGTCAACCTTCTTACCGTTTTGTCTGACGACCCTTGCAGGTGAACCGACAGCTGTACAGTTTTCGGGAATCTCATTTAGTACCACCGAACCGGCAGCAACATTAGAGTTATCGCCTATTTTAAAAGGACCGAGCACCTTTGCGCCTGCACCAATAAGAACGTTGTTGCCAAGTGTCGGGTGGCGTTTTCCTATATCCTTACCCGTACCACCAAGAGTAACACCCTGATAAATAGTGCAGTCGTCCCCAATTATAGCCGTCTCGCCAATAACTACGCCGGTACCATGGTCAATAAAAAATCTTCTTCCTATTTTAGCGCCGGGATGAATTTCAATTCCGGTTTTTCTTGCAGCACGCTGTGAAATTGTCCTTGCAAGAAAGTGCATATCATGGTTGTAAAAATAGTGCGCCCTGCGGTCATGCGAACAGCCTTGTAGCCCGGATAAAGAAGCATAATTTCCAAATTGCTTCGTGCGGCAGGGTCTCTTTCTCTAACACATTGCAAATCTTCTTTTAATCTGTCAAACATAAAATCACCCTATAAAAAAAGCCTCTGATGCCACTTAGACACCAGAGGCGTAAAACGCGGTTCCACTCTGATTTATAACTCAAGGCAACATTATTATTGCCCTACCGTTAACGCCGATATACGCCCAAGGATAATAGTTAGCCGTTCCCCATGGGTGCTGACGGGTGCATTTCATCACGCTTTCAACAAGACACTTTCACCTGACTGCCTCTCTCTGAGATGAAAGAAAAGTGATTACTTCTCCCTTTTAACGCATTTAGATATTATACTTTATTATATACAACTAAAGTAAAAATGTCAATGGTTTTTGCGGTACGCGAGTAAGAAATCCTTAAGAGAGGGTTAAAGCCCGCCAATGAAATCGACGAAGAATGGAGCAAGTGACAGATTTTTCTAATTAAATTTAAATGGCGCTGTTTTCAATTTCTATTATCATCTCACCGTCAAGATTGCCCTTGACTATACCGGTCACAAACTGACCCGGTGTTAGCTCTTCTTCGCTTGAAATTATGGCCACAGTATCAATGCCCGGCGCGTCCATATAGCTTCTTCCGAAATAGAGCATTTCTTCCTCGTCGAAGTCGTCAACAATAGCAGTAAGCTCTCTGCCAACTAAAGAATCAAGCTTAGAGTCAAAAATATGTTGCTGTTGAGCGTTCATAATGCTTGCTCTTTCCATTTTTGTTTCCTCATCAACCTGATTTTCCATTAAAGCTGCCGGTGTATCTTCTTCGGCAGAGTAGGCAAAACAGCCATAGCGGTCAAATTCAAGTTCATCAGCAAACTCGCAAAGACTTTCAAAATTTTCCTGCGTTTCGCCGGGGAATCCGACGATAAAGGTGGTTCTGACTACAACCCCCGGTATCTTTCTTCTAATCTTTTTAATTAGAGCTGTGAGACTTTCCCTGTCGCCCTTACGATTCATCTTTTTAAGAACCTTGCCGTCACAGTGCTGAAGAGGTATATCTATATATTTGCAAATCTTATTTTCCGTTGCTATTGTGTCAATAAGCTCATCGGTTATAGATTCAGGGTAACAATAAAGTGTTCTTATCCACTCAATACCCTCAATTTTGCAAAGCTCCCGGAGTAGCTCAGCCAGCTTTAATTCGCCATAAAGGTCAATGCCGTATTTTGTGGTATCCTGAGCCACAACAATAAGCTCTTTGACACCGTTTTTAGCGAGAGACTCAGCTTCAGCAATAATATTTTCCATCTTGCGGCTACGGAATTTGCCTCTGATTTTAGGTATTGCACAATATGTGCAGCAATTTGAGCAGCCCTCGGCAATTTTAAGGTACGCATAGTGAGGCGGTGTAGTGAGAAGTCTGTCACCCTCCAAGGGTAAACACAGCTTATCGGGAAAATGACTGACCTTTTTGCTTTCAAGTACCTCTCGGCAAACAGACACAATATCAGCGTTTCCACCGATACCTACAACAGCGTCAACTTCCGGAATTTCCTTAATTATCTCATCTTTATATCTTTGAGCCAAACAGCCTGTAACCACAACAGCACCGACTATTCCCTCATCTTTAAGCTGGCACATTTCTAAAATTGTGTCTATTGCCTCTTTTTTCGCATCGCCTATAAATCCGCAGGTGTTTACTATAACAATATCCGCCTCAACATCGCCCACAATTTCAAAACCACCGTCGCTGAGCCTTGACAAAAGCATTTCAGCATCAACTTGATTTTTAGGGCAACCTAATGAAATCATTCCAACCTTACTCATATATAACCTCACTAATTTCTGCGTTTTCGTTAATTTGCTTTAGGGCATCTCTAATTTCGCCATAACTATAGCCAAGGCGCACTAAGGCATTGATAGTCTTTTGAACACCCTTTTCATCGGAAAGATAACGCATATATTTTCTTTCAATCAGAGCTATCAATCCGCTTTCGGGGAACTCTGTTTCCTCAAGAACACAATATATAATTTCTCTGTCTATTCCTTTTCTGTATAGCTCTTGTTCAATTCTCTTTTTGCCATATTTTTTTAAGTTTTGCAATTCTTTAACATAGAGCCTTGCAAATCGTTCATCGTCGATATATCCGGCTTTTTTCAGCTTATCCACTGCCTGCTGCGCCCCAAAGGTATAGCCCTTGAGAGAAAGTTTTTTCATTAGCTCCTTTTCGCTGTGGTCTCTTCTCGCAAGCAAGCAAACAGCATAGTTATAAGCTCGCCTGATATTCACAGTCTCTCGAAGCTCCTCATGCTCATCTTCGCTTATTTGCTTACCGTTCCATAAGCCTAAAGTGGCAAAATATGCTTCGTCGACGGTAAAGCTATACTCACCGTCGACAGAAATGTGAATTTTATCCTGTTTTCCCTTTTTATATGTTATAACCATTATTCATCATCATCGTCAACAAGAAT
>CAYWKY010000021.1:0-15117 GCA_964458915.1 uncultured Faecalibacterium sp. | reverse complement strand
TCACAATGTCAACCTACATTCTTTTTCCTTTGTTTAATGATAAAAGCAAGAGAGAAAATAAAGTTTATCTTCTTTTAAGATGCTTTTTATATTGCCTTTTCATTATAGGCACATACATAATGATACAAGAACTTCTTTTTTACGGGAGTGTTAGCATCATCAAACTCTGTGGTTTTACTCATTGTTTATTTGGCACTATTATTTGCTACTATTGTGTTTTTTCGCACTTATAAAATCAAAATGAATCTTATTTCAAAATAGGTTTCTCATCACATTAAAAAGCTCACCTTTCGTTTTCAGAAAAGTGAGCTTTAATATTTTAGCTAATGCTTTAAATTTAGATACGAGCTACGCCGCTGTCTCTTGCTGCTTTAGCAACTGCTGCTGCAACTGTGGGGCCAACTCTCTCATCAAATGCTGCAGGAAGAATGTAATCAGGCTTAAGCTCCTCATCGCTGATAAGTGAAGCGATAGCCTTAGCTGCTGCCATTTTCATTTCTTCGTTGATGTCGCTTGCTCTAACATCAAGAGTACCACGGAAAATTCCGGGGAAAGCAAGAACATTGTTGATCTGGTTGGGGAAGTCACTACGACCGGTACCAACAACAAGAGCACCTGCTGCAAGTGCCTCATCAGGCATAATTTCGGGAACGGGATTTGCCATGGGGAATACGATAGGATCCTTAGCCATTGAGCGAATCATGTCCTGAGTTACACAACCGGGAGCAGAAACACCGATGAAAATATCAGCGCCAACAAGAGCATCAGCAAGTGTGCCTGTTTTGCCTGACTTATTTGAGAATGAAGCAAGCTCCATTTTAGCGGGATCATTTTCGATACCTTCTCTGTTTTTGTGTACTACGCCCTTACGGTCGCACATAATAACATCCTTAATACCCATTGCAAGGAAGAGCTTTGCAATAGCAACACCTGCTGCACCTGCGCCGTTGAAAACTGCTACGCAATCTTCAATCTTCTTGCCTGAAAGTCTAAGTGAGTTAATAAGAGCAGCTGAACAAATAACTGCTGTACCGTGCTGGTCATCATGGAAAATGGGAATATCTGTCTTTTCCTTAAGCTTTCTTTCAATTTCAAAGCAACGAGGTGCGCCAATATCCTCAAGGTTGATGCCACCAAATGAGCCTGAAATAAGAGCTACAGTGTTAACGATTGTGTCAACATCCTTTGACTTAATGCAAAGAGGAATAGCGTCAACATCGCCAAACTCCTTAAACAGAACACATTTACCCTCCATAACGGGCATACCTGCCTCAGGGCCAATGTCGCCAAGGCCAAGAACTGCAGTACCGTCAGTTACAACAGCAATAGTGTTCCATCTTCTTGTAAGCTCATATGACTTGTTAATATCCTTTTGAATTTCAAGGCAGGGCTGAGCAACACCCGGTGTGTAAGCTAATGAAAGAGCTTCCTTATCCTTAACTGCTACTCTTGAAACAACTTCAACCTTGCCCTTCCATTCACCGTGAAGTCTTAATGATTCTTTTGCGTAATCCATTCTTATCACCTATTCTTTTTTCTATATGATTAGTTTTCCCAAGGGAATTTATACTGTGTAAGGCCCAAATCGTCACGAACCTTTGTCATTTCAGCCTGAACTGATTCGTTAATGGGTACACCGCTATCTTTTCTCTGAAGCCAAATCTCATACTCTTTTTCGCCTGCAGTATAGATTCTATCCTGACCGGGAGCCTTCTTTGATGCACGCATTGAACGAAGAATGTCACCTGTCTTCTTGCGGCAGATGTCCTCACCCATAAAGTGATTTGTGTCAATAGCTATAAAGAAGTGACCGAGGTGATAGGGTCTGATGTTGCCGTTCTCATCTTTACCGTCAAGATCCTTACCATATGCACCGTCTTGAAGAACTGATGAAAGGAACTCAACGAAAAGAGCAAAACCGTAGCCCTTATAACCGCCGAGAGCTTCACCGATACCACCAAGAGTAGTAAGAGCAGCTGTGCCGCATCTGATTTTCTTAAGTGCTACACCTGCATCGCCTTCAACGGGGTTACCGTCAATGTCTATAACTGTGCCTGGGTGAATTTCTTCACCGATTCTCTCGTAATATTCAACCTTACCGTTTTGTGTAATTGATGTTGCACAGTCAAAGTTAAAATCAAAAGCTTCGTCAGTGGGAACACCGAGTGTAAACGGGTTAGTACCGAACATACCCTCAACACCAAATGTGGGAGCAACGCTGGGACGAGCGTTTGTACCGGTCATACCGATACAGCCGGCTTTTGTTGCCATTGTTGTGTAATAACCTGCGATACCGTAGTGGCAGGAATTACGAACAACTACCATACCCATACCGTATTTCTTAGCCTTTTCAATAGCCATGCTCATAGCTCTGTGGCCGATAACCTGACCCATACCGTTGTGACCGTCAACAACTGCTGTTGTCTCAGTTTCCTTGAGAATTTCAAAGTTGGTTACGGGCTGCTGAATACCGGCATTGATACGGTCGATATAAACCGGCTTAAAGCGGTTACAGCCGTGTGACTCAATACCTCTTCTGTCTGACTCAAGAAGTACGTCAGTTACGATTTCAGCATCATCAGCAGGTACACCCACACCGATAAATGCGTCTTTGATAAAGTCATGTGTTGTTTTCCAATCAAGGATTACTTTACCCATTTTGTTTCACTCCTGTGTATATAATAATATTGTTTTATATTTCAAGCCAAAAGGCTTAAATTACTCTTTTTCGACCCAATCCATAGCTCTTGTGACAGCTTTTTTCCAGCCGGAATAATATTTATTTCTGTCTTCTATGCTCATTTCCGGCTCAAATATTCTGTCTATTTCACGGTTGGCCTGAATATCATCAAGGCTATCCCATACTCCGACAGCAAGACCTGCAAGATAAGCTGCGCCCAAAGCGGTGGTTTCAACTGTTTTAGGTCTGTCAACCTTAGTTTGTGCCATATTCGCCTGAATTTGCATCATAACATTGCTGACACTTGCGCCGCCGTCAACTCTCAGGTCGGTTATATCGATACCTGAATCGGCTTTCATTGCCTCTAAAAGATCTGTCATCTGATAGGTGATGCTTTCAAGCACCGCACGGCAGATGTGTTTTCTGTTAACACCTCTTGTAAGACCAACAAAACAGCCTCTTGCGTACATATCCCAATAAGGTGCGCCAAGGCCTGTGAAAGCAGGCACAAGATAACAGCCATTAGCATCGGGTACCATTTCAGCTAATTCGTCACATCTTCTGGGGCTGTCAACGAGCTGAACCTCATCACGAAGCCACTTTATAACTGAGCCTGCGTTAAAGGCTGAGCCTTCAATTGAATATGTGGTTTCACCGTCTAAGCTCCAAGCAACACCTGTGAGAAGATTATTTTTAGAAACAACTCTCTTATTACCTGTGTTCATAAGCAAGAAACAGCCTGTGCCATAGGTGTTTTTTGACATACCCGGATTAAAGCAAGCCTGACCGAAAAGTGCTGAAGGCTGATCGCCGATTGCGCCGCAAATAGGTACTCCTTCCAGTTCTTCAAGGCCAATAATGCCACTTGAAACCCAACCATAAACCTTACTTGAAGGTACAGGGGTGGGAAGTATGCCCATAGGTATGCCCAGCTTTTCGCAAAGATATTCATCCCATTGAAGCTTATCCACATCAAAAAGCATTGTTCTTGAAGCGTTAGAATAATCAGTGACATGAGTTCTGCCACCGGTAAGGTTCCAAATAAGCCAAGTCTCAACAGTACCGAAAAGAAGCTGACCGGCATCAGCGAGAGCTTTAACTCCGGGAACATTGTCAATAATCCATCTGATTTTTGTTGCGGAAAAATATGCGTCAATAATAAGTCCGGTATGCTCTGTGACATAATCGCAAAGCTCTTTATCTTCCTTAATTTTTTCGCACATTTCAGCGGTTCTTCTACACTGCCAAACTATTGCGTTATAAACCGGCTTACCTGTAGCTCTATCCCAAAGGATAGTTGTCTCACGCTGATTGGTGATACCGATACCTGCAATATCTTTAGCGGAAAACTTGCCTGAGCGAAGAACCGAAGTGATTGAATTAAGCTGACTGTAAAGAATATTAAGTGGGTCATGCTCAACCCAGCCTGCTTTAGGATAAATCTGATCAAACTCATTTTGAGCCTTAGCGATAATGTTACCTTTTTTGTCAAAGACAATAGCTCTTGAGCTTGTTGTGCCCTGGTCGAGGGCAAGGATTAATTTTTCATTCATATTTTCATATCCTCCCTGATAAAATAAACTATCAAAAAAGAGAATAGCATAATAACCCCTATGGGATCATCATCTATTCTCACATCTCCATAGATTTATATCTCATTAAAAAGAAATATTATGCGGGGCAGGAGGCTTTCTCCGAGCCTTACCTACATGCACATCTATTGTACTTTAAAACGGGAGATTTGTCAACAGTTAAAGTGGGTTTAAGAATAAAATGAATATAAAAAGTTAGTAAAGTGTTTATCTATAAGTCAATATGGTTATATTTTTTCTTTTAAGTACCCTGCCGAAAAGGTAAATTAAAAATAATAATTTAGTAAAAACATCTAAATTATTAAAATAACAAAGTAAACACTATAAGAGGCGGCGATTATTTTGTTTTCCGCCCCTCTTTTTTAGCGTACCAACAACATCTCACCTTAAATGAAAAGGCAGCTGATTCCACCTCATGTGACGGAAGCAGCTGTCATTCTATTTATTTTTTCTCCTTTTTACTCTTCTCATGCGCCCTTTTTGAGTCTGAGTCTTAATTTATCGCTTATCATTGCGATAAACTCTGAATTTGTCGGCTTGCCTCTTGAGTTTTGAATAGTGTAGCCGAAATATGACGAGAGTACATCAACGTCGCCTCTGTCCCACGCAACCTCAATGGCATGGCGGATAGCTCTTTCAACTCGTGAGGCTGTTGTTTTATTGTTCTTGGCAACTGTAGGATAAAGTACCTTTGTCACCGAGTGCATAAGCTCCGGGTCGTTTATGGATAGAATAATTGACTCTCTTAAATAATGATAGCCCTTTATATGTGCCGGCACACCGATTTGCCTCATAATATCCGATATTATGATTTCAAGGTCAGATTCGCTTCTGCTTTGCATTTTGATGCTGCTCTCTCCCCAACCGGCTATTTGTGCAATACGCTCCGCCATTATATTAAGCTCAAATGGCTTTATGAAACAGTAGTGCGCCCCTGCCGACAAAAGTTCTTGCTCAAATCTCGGATTGTCACCCGGCAATATTAATGCCACCACCGGCTTTTTATCAAGGCTTGTACCGTTTAACTGCTTAAGTACACCTAAAGCGTCCACTCTCGGCATAAAAGCATCCATAAGCACTACGTCAGGTTCATGCTCCTTTATGTACTCAATGACCTTGCTGCCGTCCTTCTGCGTTCTTATAACGCTGAAGCCAAAATCCTCAAGAAACTTCATTGCATGAAGCGAAAATTCATTTTCATCTTGTACTGCCATCAACTTTAATTGTTTACTCATATACTATTTCCTCCTATTTTTAAATGTGAGTATTACTCACGGTGAGATATTATCACATTTCCTTTCAGATGTCAACATTTTTTTACTAATTTATTAATAATTTATCAAAACTTAGATTTAGGGCTAAAAATCTATATTTTAATGTTGCAAAACCAAAATAATGTGATAATTTGTTTGTATTATACATAAGATTCATTGTCAAAATTTGTTAGAATTAATCACCCTTCATATTTTTTTGCACAAATATATGTTAGCGTTGTAATTCCTCACATAAGAATCGATTTTTATTTGATTTCCCATTGCTTTTTAATAAAAATTATGTTATCTTTATTTTATGAGGAAAACTAAAAATCAGGACGGTGTTAATATTGAAAAATGTTCACCAGAAAAAAGGCAAAACAGAGCTTTTATTAAAATATAAATCATTCACAGGTTTGCTCTATATATGAGAAGACCTCTTTGCACTGTCGGCTTTACTTTATTATTAGCTCTGACAGTTCTAAGCTATGTTGACAATACTGATTTTGCTCTGATTGCCGCCTTAATTTCATATTTGCTTTTCAGTGTGGGAATGCTCATAAAAAACAGCCGCAAAAAACTTTTTGTGCCTGCGGTTTGTCTTAGTGTGTGCTTTTCCTCACTTTTATTTTTCTTTTCGCAGCGAGATTTTGTTAAGCTCTGTGATTTAGCTGACACAAAAGCCCAAATTGTTGCCACTGTAAAAGATGAGCCGAAATACAACATAAATTATAGACGATACTATTGCGAATGCGAGTTGAAGACAATTAACAATGTAAAATTCAGTGGCAATATTCGTCTTTCTTTTAGCACGGATTATGAAGATATATCCCTTTCTGATTTCACCATAGGCAATGTGTTGATCTTCGACGGCAAGCTTTATGAGGTTGGAAACAGTGTTAGCGGTATCGTAGAATACTTTAAAAGCGAAAAAATATATA
Organism: uncultured Faecalibacterium sp.; assembly: GCA_964458915.1. Classification (GTDB taxonomy): domain Bacteria; phylum Bacillota; class Clostridia; order Oscillospirales; family Acutalibacteraceae; genus UBA6857. Next base: position 8,651 of record CAYWKY010000021.1, on the reverse strand, counting down.
TCGGAGCTAACAACATTAAAAATCTTACTGTTACTCGGCAGGGTACAAAACCAATAGCTAAATTAGGTAACGAGTTTAGAAACAAAATATCTAACGGTCTTAAAAAGCATTTCAGCTCAGATACAGCCGGAGTGCTTATGGCGCTTGCCACAGGCAACAAGGATAGCTTAAGCGAGAGTATTTACAGCGACTTCAAGCTTATTGGAATTGTTCACCTTATGGCAGTATCAGGTATGCACCTTTCCATTCTCACTATGTGCGCAGAGTTTATCATAAGAAAACTTCGCCACAAAAAGCTTAAAAACAGTATTCTTTCCATTTTTGTTGTTTTCGTTATGTTCCTTGCGAATTTCAGTCCATCGGTTTTAAGAGCCGGTATTATGCACTTAATGCGTCTTACAGCAAACAGCCTAAATAAAAAAAGCGACAGTCTAAATTCCTTAGGCTTGTCATTGATAATAATTCTTACCGTCAACCCCTTCGCCTGCAAAAGTACAAGTCTGCTTTTATCCGTACTGTCAACACTGTCGATTATAACAGTGTCTCTGCCTTTAAGTGAGCGACTTGGTACACGCTCCGGTGATATTTTAAATATAAGAAATCCTCGATTGTTTTCCGCACACAAGGCTGTAGTTTTTTCTTTGGTAACAAGCTTTAGCGTCATGGTTTTCACTGTGCCGGTTTTGGCTCATGTTTTCGGCAGCTTTTCCCTTATGTCGCCGGTAGCGAACCTTGTTTTTCTGCCTCTTTCTCCCCTGCTTATATCTGTAGCATTTTTGTCGGCACTACTTTGCAGCGTAGGTCTTATGCCCTCGTTTTTAGCCGATGTAATAGAGGGCTTTACTCGGCTGTGTATCTATATAGCTCATCTGCTGGCAAAGCCTGACGGATTTATGGTATATATCGAAACAGAAAAAGAGGTTTTACTCTGCTTTATTTCTTGCCTTTCTATCATCTCTTTCGGTTTTGCACTAAGGTATATATGTAAAAGCTTCAACCGAAGAAAAAGAAGTAAAAAATTTTAATTAATAAGGAAACATTCAATAAAATAACATTGGGGATTTCGTGTCAAAAGCACAAAATCCCCTTTTATTTTAAAGGTCGTCCACATCCTGTACCGGCATTTCCTGCGGATTTTCAGGTACGCCTGTATAGGAGCCTTGAACATCAGATTTAATAGCCTTCTCCCCCGTTGCTTTAACCGATTTAACTGTCTTTTTCTGCTTTTCGTTTTTCTTATTTTCCATTTTATATCACCTTTCTTAAAAATTATCATCTTGATTATTGCCGAAAATTCTACAGTATAAACACAGCTTGTATTGCAGGCACAGAAAAATTATTGTAAAATATATGCAACAAACCTCTTATTATTTTCATCTTATTATGTGAACGGATGTGATAAATATGAGCTCAAAAATTACGGATCTGGTCAGAGATGCAAAAAAAGGAAGTGCCGATTCCTTCGGCGAGCTTTATGAGATTTATGCCAACGATATGTATCGTTTTGCTTATTACTATTTAGGCTCATCTGATTATGCCCAAGATGCTGTAAGCGAATGTGTAATAATAGCTTTTCAAAAAATAGGCACACTTCGCAAAGCCGATTCCTTTAAGCCTTGGCTGTTTAAAATACTCCATAATTGTTGCAATAAGGCCCTTAGGGAAAAGATGGTCAGTATGCAAAACGTAGAATACTCATCATTAATAAATCTCACCGCAAAAGAGCAAGATGAAAATGAAATAATCAGCCTAAAAAACGCTCTGTCACGCCTTAGCGACGAAGAAAAGGAAATCATTATCCTCTACTACTGTTCAGGCTATTCCAGCAAAGAAATAGGCAAAATTATGAGTCTTAACAATTCCACTGTACGCTCTAAAATTATGCGTGCAGGCGAAAAAATGCGTGATTATTTGCAGATTTAAGAGGTGACACAAATGAAAACAAACGACGAAATTTATAACGAAATCAAATCTAAATTTGACGATTGTCCTGAGCTGCCCGAAAGGCTAAAAAAAGAGAATATAGTGTCGATGTTAAAAAACACTGAGCCTGAAAAGGTCAAAAGAATAAGCTTCACTAAAATAGGATATGCAGCTGCAATATTCGCTGTGGTACTGCTCAGCTTGCTGACAGTAAATATAGCTTTTGGTGACGGGATAAAAGTCACCTTAAACGACAAGGTGACTACAGAACAGCTCACTGAAATATACTCGGCTTCAAACCCGAACACATCGACAACTCTCGCCGCACAGCAGGAATTTAGCGGTGAGTTAAGAAAAGCGACAAGCCGTGAAGAAATTGAAAAAATCATAATTAACAAATATAAAAAAGATAAATCTGATTACGCCTATGATATGAATACATCTGTAACAGAAGCCAGCAACTTTTCATCGGTACCGGGAGCAGGCGGAAAAAATTACTATGATATTAATCAGTCTTTTAGCGAAACTAACACTCAAACAAGCGGTGTTGACGAAGCTGACAATGTAAAAAACGATGGTAGGTATCTTTATGTTGCCGGCTGCGATTTTAACAACAACACCAAGCTTAGAATTATTGACACTGAAACTATGACGGCAGTTTATAACAGCTATTTATATAATAACAATGGCAATATTCTTGATATTCGTGAAATGTATCTTACAGGAAACACTCTTATAGCTATTTGCAGTTACGGAAACGATTACTATGGCAGTTGTTGTTATCACAGTAATTACTCTGTCAATACAAGCCAAGTCGTAAGCATTGTCATGGACATTACAGACAGAGCAAAGCCAAAAATTATTCGCAAAAATGAGCAGGACGGCATATATATCTCTTCTCGTATGGTAGGCAGTGTTCTTTACACAGTGACTCAATATACAGTTTCAGGCAAAGACGAAAAGGAAGCTGAAAAAAACTGCTTACCGTCAATAAACGGCCAGGATATTTTTTATGATTGCATCTATATAATGAACGACAATTCTTTGAGATATATTTGCCTTAGTGCCTATGACACTGCCGATAAAAAAAGTGAGGTCAGCTCTCTTGCGGTACTTGGCGACGGCAACGATGTTTACTGCTCTAAAAACAACCTTTATGTTGTCGGCGTAAAATACATGACAGAAGACTCAGATTCTGTTTTAAGTATTATTTCTTTCTCATTAAAGGGTACAGATATAACTTTGAAAGCTCAAGGCGAAGTTAAAGGCAATATAAAGAATAACTACAGCCTTGACGAATATGAGGGAAATCTGAGAATAGCCACTACAACATATAGCCAAAAGAATGTTTGCTCGCTTTACGTGCTGAACAGCAAGCTTAAAGTAATCGGCAAATTAGAAAACATAGCCTATGATGAAAGTATAAAGAGCGTCCGCTATATGGGCAATATGGCTTATGTGGTAACCTACAAAGACACTGACCCCTTGTTTGTTATTGACCTTAAAGACCCTACCAAGCCAAAAATCACAGGCGAGCTTAAGCTTCCCGGCTACAGCGAATATCTTCACCCTATAAGCGAAAATATAATTCTCGGCATAGGCTACGACGGCAATAGTATTCAGGCAGATCTAAGCTCTATGAAGGTGTCCCTTTTCGATGTCAGCGATATTTCAAAGCCAAAAGAAATAAGCACATTTGCTGTTGACAACACTTATTGCCAAGTTATCGATAATCCGAAAGCATTTATCTATAACGAGGAAGAAGGCTACATCGCTCTGCCGGTAGAGTTTTATGATTATGGTATTGTGGGATATGGCTGTTATGTAATAAGTCTAAAAGACAATTCCTTAAAGGTAAAGTATGTCTTCGAGCATAGTTTTGTTAGCGATGTGTATGCTGAGAGATTTATTAAAGGCGCATATATAGGTGACAGCTTTTTCATCATCAGCGATAACTCAGTTGTGAAATACAGCTTAAAAAATGGCAAAAAGCAAGGTGAATGTAAAATATATACTGACACCACCAATCAGACCACATCAAGCTATGACACGGCAGTTACCGTTCCCCCATATATTCCTACCACAATCGCTGATTAATTTTAAATCGAATATAAAAAACAGGTCGCTGAAAACTCAGTGACCTGTCTAATTTTAATATCAATCCTTCGCCGGAGCAACTCTCGGTTTCTCGATTTTCGGGCTGATTTCGCCTGCTTTCATAAGTGAGTTTTTAGTGAGTGTCGGTCCTATAAGCTCATAAATAAGAACTCCGAACAAGACAATATTTCTAACAATTACGCCCTCACTGCCAAGCTCTGCCAAAACAGTAACGGACATACCAAGGGCAACACCTGCCTGAGGTAACAATGTGATACCAAGGTGTTTTTTAATATAAGGCTCACATTTAACGAAGCCTGCACTAATATAAGCACCAAGATATTTACCGACAGAACGTGAGAGAATATAAACTATGCCGATACCGACTATGGCAATATCTCTGAAAACAGAGAATTCAAGCTCTGCACCGCTGAGAACGAAGAAAAGGATAAACAGCGGAGAAGTCCACTTGTCAGTTTTTTCCATAAGCTCCGGTGAGAAATCGCATACGTTGCAGAATATGGTACCGAGCATCATGCAAACAAGAAGCGGTGAAAAACCGATTTGTACACTGCCAACTGTTGCCTTGATTTTTGAAACAGCAACAGCAAGGAAAATAGCTGTAATAACAAGAGCCTGACGCTTTGTGTTTGAGTGGAAGAATTTCTCGCAGAAAGAGAGAAGCCAACCGAGAATAGCACCAACAACAAGTGAAGCCACAATTTCAATTATAGGGTCAACCATAACCGAAATAAAGCTGACTTCGCCGCTGTGAAGCGATTTTGCAATACCTAACGAAATTGCGAAAATAATGAGTCCAACTGCATCGTCAAGGGCAACAATAGGCAAAAGCAGTGAAGTTAATTTACCTTTTGCTTTATATTGACGAACAACCATAAGTGTTGCTGCCGGAGCTGTTGCAGCGGCTATTGCACCTAAGATAATTGCTGTTGACAATGGGAGCTTTTCCTCACCTAAAACAAAATGCAAGCCGATGAGTACCGCATCAACAACAAGTGTGGTTATAACCGCCTGGAAGATACCGATAACCGTTGCCTGCTTACCTGTTTTTTTAAGCTGAGACAAACGGAACTCGTCACCGATTGCAAAGGCGATAAATCCGAGAGCAACATCATTGATGATGCTCATTGCGCTGACCTCCTCAGTAGATGTGAAGCCAAGACCCTTTACACCTAAAAGTCCCAAGCAGTAAGGACCTATAAGTATACCTGCGATAAGATAACCTGTAACAGCAGGAAGCTTCAATGGTTTAACAACACGTGACATTAAAAGGCCTGCGCTTAATGCCACGGCAATTGATAATAGTGTTTCCATAAACAAGACCTTCTTTCTAAGATATTTAACCGCTATATTATAGTTTCACGGGAATTAAAAGTCAACCGCAACTTTTACCAATAATCACCTGTTTTTTAGCCGAAAAACCTAAAAAATGTACAATAGTCTATTATCTCTAAGTTGCTACCAAGACAAAAAACGTTGCTTCGAGTCAAGTAAAACCAAAAGCAACGGTTTAATTTTCATATATTAAATAAAATTAAAGCTTTATTTAATGCAAGATTTATCTATTGCAGGGTTAAAGGCATAGAAATTCTTTTCATTAAGCTTATCTGTAGCTATTCTCAAGCCTTCACCGAAGCGCTGATAATGGACTATTTCTCTTTCTCGAAGGAATCTAATAACATCCTTAACATCCGGGTCATCAACAAGACGAAGAATGTTGTCGTAGGTGCTGCGAGCTTTTTGCTCTGCGGCCATATTTTCATGCAAATCAGTTATCACATCGCCCTTAGATTGCAGGTACGCTGCCGTAAAGGGTACCCCGGCTGCGCTTGCCGGATAGACGCCTGTGGTGTGGTCAACGAAATAAGCGTCGAAGCCGTTTTTCTTGATTTCTTCGCAGGAAAGGTTTCTTGTCAGCTGATAAACGATGGCACCAATCATCTCAAGATGCCCCAGCTCTTCCGTACCAATATCAGTTAAAAGCCCTTGCAGCTCACTCCAGGGCATAGCAAAACGCTGGCTAAGATAGCGCAGGGAAGCACCTAATTCACCGTCGGGGCCACCTTATAGCTTTTAGATATATGAAAATAAGCCCCGTATCTTCAGGGCTTATTTCTCCCCTCTTTGGGTTTTAAATGCAGAAACCGAAGAGGAGTTTGTCATATAAATTAGAATTATTAAATGCTACACAGTCTCTTACTTTTCAACTTCGACCAATTTGCCAACAACTTCGGCCATGTATTTTTCACCCAGTTCCATAGGATAGATCAACTCGAATCGATAACCGTCAAAGTCCCAATAGCAAAAATAATTGCTGTCTTTCTTGCAAATCAAACAATTTGTATCATTAATTTTGACTTCGCTAAGCTCTCCTTGCTCAGAATTGAAATTCTTTGAAACGGAGGTAACCATTTGATTTAATACTATACTTTCACTATTTTTATTGGTATAAAAAGTTATAAACGATAAACTGTTCGCATCAGTTGATGCCACATAATAACCATCTGGCAAATTAGATAACGTGTATTTTGAAACTATCTTTTCCTTATCAGTTTCCTTGTCTTGTTTTATCTCTGTAAAGGAATTGTAAACATGAAAAATGAAATTTGAAACATTATTTCTAACTGCATCTACTGACATTAAAGACGATGTTGCAAACAATAGTGTTACGACAATTACGGCGATTTTTTTGATAACTGTTTTTGTGCTTTTGCGCTCTACTTGTTCTGTGTTTTGGATAGCGTAATTTTTGCCTTTTATGTAAGCTTCGGAAAAATCATGATTAATTTTTTCTTCCTGTGGTACACGAGAAAATTCCGTTCTTTTTAATTCCGATAATCCTGATTTAAGTACATCATCATATTTGTTTTGCAATTTCAGTTATTCTCCTTTTCATAAAATTCAATAAATATTTTCTTTCCTCGGCTAATTTGCTTCTTTACAGTATTCAAGCTTCTGTTTAATTGTTTAGATATTTCACTTGGAGTCAGACCTATAACATAGTGCAAATATAGTATATCCGTGTAATGCTGTGGGAGTTTCTTTAGAATACTCACAACAAAAGAAGTGCTTTCGACCTGTTCAAGATTATTTTCAGCGCTCGGATCGCTCAAATTATAAAAATCATCTATATTGACTATTTCACTTTTATTAAGCTTTCTAAGTATATCAAAAGCAGCATTTTTAGCCGATGTTAAAAGATAGCTTCTGGTTTCTGTTTCGCTTAATGTGCGTACCTTGCCAATATTTGCAGCCACTCCTGTGAAGGCGTTCTGTGTCGCATCTTCGGCAAGATATTCGTCTTTTAATATTTTTTGGGACACATAAAACATTTGCTTTTCATAAGAAAAATAGAGTTTTTCAAACAATTCTCGGTCTGATATATCATCAATCAAAGTCCAAAATATGGATAACATTATTTATCTCCTATATTATAAACGTATTTTTTCGACAAAAAGGGTACAACTTCGATTAAATTTTAATATACTGTCGAATTTTTTTCAAGTCTTTTTAATTTTTTTGTCCTCTTTTCTATTAGTTTTTTCGTTATAAATAGTGAAGGAGGTGAAAAACAATGAAGAAAACATTAGCTTTAATCGTAGCTCTTATTTCCATTTTTTCTTTAGCGAGTTTTGATATAGGCAGCGCTAAAGCAGCCGGTGTGCAACCAAGATGGAACAATGCCAATAGCACAACATTGGGGCTTATCATTGATGATGACGGAATGGCAGAAATATCTATCAATTGCATAGGCATTAGTAACAAAACCACAAAAATTGTTGCTAAATCAAAATTAGAGAGAAAATGGGGTCTTCTCTGGCTTGACGTTGACGGCGGCGAGTGGACTGACACTGTAAATGGTACATACATGTTTGTGACCCATAAATTACAGTTAAGCAAAAAGGGAACATATAGAGTTACAACAAAATTTACAGTTAGCGGCTCAGGTGGAGCAGATGATTCAATAAAAACGCAATCAGAATATGTTTATGAATAACCTGTAGATTTTGCTAAGTTTATACTTTTGAGGGAGTTTTCCCTCAAAAGTATTTTAAACCAAAAAGAAAGAAGGAACAATATGTTTTTTTACGTGTTTCCTTAGCGAAGCTGTTTTGAAAATATAAAGCTCAGGAGGTTACAAATATGACAATACATAAAACAATCAAGCAATTAGATGTTATAGCAACTTATAAGCTCGATAATAATGTTACGCTTTTAGTTTTCGACGGCTTCGCCATCGGTTCAGACGGAAAAAAATACTATCATATATGCAAGGAAGATGAAACCGGCGATTTGATAACTGTAGGTTGGAGTTGTGATATTAAAAATGCTTCTATTATGAAGTAAAACAATTGACAACAGTAAGTTTGCATAGTTGCCGAAATTCATTATCCAAAAATAAGCTCCGGAGCAAGTCCCCGGAGCTTTCGTTTTATCAGAAAACTGTGTTTCTACAGACTTCCCCGAACTATAACGGTTCTTTTTTTCTTTATATTAAAATATTCATCATATTTACAACAGTACCCGCCCCCAAAAATTAGTGGCAGCTTTTGACAGTGGCATTTTATTATATTCATAAGGAATTTTAATATCCTTTAGTATACTTATGT
>CAYWKY010000020.1:0-15284 GCA_964458915.1 uncultured Faecalibacterium sp. | reverse complement strand
TCCGAGGCTAACGCTGTTGCAGACGTAGTTGATAGAATTGCCCTTTCTCACCCTGAGGTCAGTGTCAGATTTATCCGTGAGGGTAAGCAGGCTCTTATTACTCCCGGCGATGGCAAGCTTTTGTCGGCAATTTATTCTGTTTTTGGCAGAACCTTCGCTGAAAGTCTGTTAGAAGTTAATTATAAGCTTGACGGAATAGAAGTTAAGGGTTATGTGTGTAAGCCCATGTCCTCACGCCCATCAAGAGCTATGCAATATTTCTTCTTAAGTGGAAGATTTATAAAAAGCAGATCATGTGTTGCGGCTATGGAAAACGCATATAAAAGCACTATTATGGTTGGTAAATTTCCCAGCTGTGTGTTAAATGTTTTTGTAAGGCCTGACACTGTGGATATAAATGTACACCCAGCTAAAACGGAAGTAAGGTTTAGCGATGAAAGGCGTGTTTCTTCGGCGGTTTATTTTGCTGTTAAGTCTGCTCTTGATAGCTTTGATACAATGCCTGAAATCGACCTTTCACAAAAAAATAAGGTTATGCAGCGTTCAGTACCCCAAACTGAACAGCTGACAATGCTTGATGAAACACCTATTATTAAGCCTATGTTTAATAATAGCCCCTTTACTAAAAAGCAAGAGCCGACAGCGGTTAAAGCTGAGCCTAAAAAAGATTTTTGGCAAAATGTTTCCACTAAGGAATTTGTGTCTTCTGACAAAAAGGAAGAAAATAACAAGCCTATAAATGACAACGATGAGCCGGATCTTATTTCGGATTTTGTTGCCACACAAAAACAAAAAGCTCAGCAAATTTCCAAAATGAACGACAGCATAGCTTTTGAAAAGAAAGCTAAACATGACAATCAAAGCTCATTCGTTAAAGAAGAAGAGCCTTTGGTGTCAAGCAATGTTATCTCTGAGCCATTACCAGAAAAAGAATCAAAGCAAATTAAAGTAAGTGAGCAGAAGAAAATGCCACCGAAGCCATTAAGACTTTTAGGTGAAGCTTTTAAGACGTATATAATTTGCGAATACGACAACAAGGTCGTTCTTATTGACAAACACGCTGCCCACGAGAGAATCATATATAACAAAATGAAAGAAAACGCCAAGAATAACATTTCTTCACAGGTACTTCTTGCTCCTGTGAAGGTTACTCTAAGTAAGGCGGAGTACAATATAATAATCCAAAACCTTGACATTTTCGCTAAAGCCGGCTACCTCATTGAGGATTTTGACGGTGGAGTGGTAATTGTCCGTGAGTGTCCAATGCTCATAAGCGGTGACGACATTGAAGACACTGTTATTGAAATTGCTTCATATCTTGCGGAGAATAGGGTAAACATCGAAAGTGAAAAGATTGACAAAATTTATCATACTGCCGCATGTAAAGCCGCTATTAAGGCAGGATATAAAAATTCAACTGCCGAAATGAAAGTTTTAGCTGAGCAGGTGCTTTATGACGACGAGGTCAGATATTGTCCTCACGGACGACCTGTTATGATTGAGCTTTCAAAATATGAGCTTGAAAAGCAGTTCGGCAGAATACAGTAAAATTCGGAGAATTTACATGGATAAACCTTTAGTTGTTGTGGTTGTTGGTCCAACTGCATCAGGGAAAACTTCACTCGGAATAGAAATCGCAAAGCATTTTGACGGTGAAATCGTTAGCGCCGACTCAATGCAAATTTATAAAAACATGGACATTGCCACAGCGAAACCGGTAGAAGAAGAGCTGGCAATGGCAAAGCACCACCTTATTGGATTTTTGGATATAGGTGAAAGCTTTAGCGTGGCAAAATATAAGATCCTCGCCCTAAAAGCGATCGATGATATACTTTCAAGAAATAAGCTTCCTATTATCGTTGGCGGAACAGGCCTGTATGTTGACACTATAATCAACAACACGGAATTTCTTGATTACAGCAACAGCGATATTAGAGAGAAGCTTACACAGCGTGCCGAAAATGAAGGCATTGAAGCTCTTTATAATGAGCTAAAAAAAGTTGACCCGGAAAGCGGAAAACGACTTCACATTAACGATACCAAAAGAATAATAAGAGCCCTTGAGGTTTATTACTCAACGGGTGAAACAATAACAAGACAATGTGAGCTTTCACATTTGAATGATAGTAAATATCGATTTTGCATAATCGGTTTAACTGCCGAAGACAGACAAGTTCTTTACGACAGAATCAATCTTCGTGTTGATATGATGGTAGACAGTGGCCTAATTGAGGAAGCGAAGAACTTTTTTGCCCTTGACTGTGGCAGTACCGCAAAGCAAGCAATTGGCTATAAGGAGTTAAAGCCTTATTTGGACGGTCTTGTAAGTCTTGACGAGGCAACGCAAAAGCTGAAAATGGAAACAAGAAGATATGCGAAGCGTCAACTTACATGGTTTAGACGTAATGAAAAAATTCACTGGCTTTCAATAGATGCTTTAAGCAAGGAGGCACTGTGCCAAGCGGCATTTGATATAATTTCTCAGGAAAGGTGATTTGAATGAAGCAAAATAAAAAGCAGAGTAATGATGCGAAAATAGCCAAAGCTTTAGTTATCGCTTTTGTTATCATAGCTTTCATGTATATTGTCAATGCTTTTTATAATAATCGTACCGGAAAAATCGTGACGGAATATATTCTGAGCTATAGCGAAAACGACACATTAAATGTTGACGGCTTTGCTGTTCGTGACGAAAATAAGGCTTCAGTGCTTTATAAACAAGAGGGTCTTGTTTATGTGCCTGTTATATCCGACAGCGAAAATGTTTCCAAAAACGGTGTGATTGCTATTGCTTTTTCAAACGAAAGCCAAGCTAACGCATACATAGAGCAAACCGAGCTTAAAGAGAAATTATCATCAATTAAGGAATTAGAACGAAGCGCCGATTTGAGTTATAGCAACATTCTTTTTCTTAACTCACAGATTAATTCCGATGTGGCTTCATATGCTGAGGCTGTTTCACGTTCCGACTTAAATTCAGCTGAAAAATACATTGACAGTATCTCGAAGAATTTAACCTCAAAACAAATTTCCGTTGGCAAGGATTTAGATTATAAGGCTATAATCAGTGATTACTCTAAGAAAATAAACGAGCTTCAAAATTCATATAGTATAGTTAAAAAAATAACATCACCTTATGCCGGATATTTTGTCAGCAATGTTGACGGATATGAAAGTGCAGTAAGCTTTGAAAATATTGAAAAGAAAAATGTTGGGCCGCTTTACGCTGAAAAGCTTTTAAATTTGCCTGCAGACTCGACTGATAATGCGTATGGAAAAATCATAGCTCAACACACTTGGTACTATGTTTTCGACACTGAAATCAGCCATTCCGAAGTGCTTAAAACAGGGTACTGGGTCAAGGTTTCATTCAGTGAGCTTGGAATCGATAATGTCAATATGCAGGTTTATGACATAACCGAAATGAAAGACGGTAAAGTTACTGTTACTTTGAAATGCACATCTATGAACGAGGAGCTTTCTAAGGTACGAAAGGACTCTGCTTCAATTAAGCTCAGCGAGTACAAAGGCTTTAAAATCAGCAGTGAAGCTTTATGCGAAAACGATGATGGGGTACTCGGCGTTTATGCTATAGTTGGCAATATCATGAAGTTTTCTCCTGTTAATGTACTGCTTTACAGAGATGATTATGTTGTCGCTGAAGGTGTAAAGGTACTTCGTGATGAAAAGGATGAAGATGCAGGATACTATCATGTGCTTAAATCTTATGACAAAATAATAGTGAAAGGACTGAATCTTGAAGATGGAAGTATTGTCGAGTGAAGAACGACTTAAAAATATTGAATACAATCTGGCTTTTATCAGAGAAAAAATTGCTGCAGCTGCCGAAGAAAGCGGCAGAAAAAGCGAAGATATTAAGCTTATGGCAGTTACAAAAACAGTTGAGCCTATTTTTATCAATCACGCTATTGAGTGCGGAATTGATTTAATCGGTGAAAATAAAGTGCAGGAGTTTTTGTCGAAAAAGCCATATTTAAAGCTTGATAATTGTGCAGCTCACCTTATAGGTCATTTGCAGACAAATAAGGTTAAGCAAATTGTTAATGAGGTTTCTATGATTGAATCTGTTGATAGCGTTAAGCTGGCAAGAGAAATATCAAAAAGAAGTGTCGCTGACGGCATAACTACTCAGTGTCTCGTTGAAGTAAATATTGGCGATGAAGAAAATAAAACCGGCCTTGATAAGGCTTTGCTTGAAGAAACTCTTTGCGAAATTGCTGAAATGCCCGGCATAAAAGTTAAAGGACTCATGACAGTACCGCCAATTTGTGAAAGCGAAGGGCAATTAAATAAATATTTTTCGCAAATGAATGGAATTTTTATTGACATCAAGGCGAAAAAGTTAGATAATATAGATATGTGTATACTTTCTATGGGAATGTCAGGGGATTACGAAGCAGCAATTAGAAACGGCTCAACACTTGTCAGAGTCGGCTCAGCTATTTTCGGACCGAGATTATATTGATAAGGAGTTAAAAAATGGATTTTAAGGATAAAATATTAGGGAAGGTTAACAGCTTTATTAACCGCAGTGATGACGATGAGGATATTCTTGAAAACGCTGTAAGCGGTGACGATTATGAGGATTCAAAGCCGTCACATCGTGTTGCAAAGGGTATTTTCGACGACGATGAGGAGGAAAGCTCAAACATTGCCGATTTTTCCTCACAATATAGCTATTCACCAACAGCCGCCCTGCCTAAGTACGATAACGATTATAACGATGAGTTTCCGCCTATAAAGGGCATTGACGATGAACCTGTTCAGGAAAAAAGCGCACCTCGTCTTTTTGATATAAAGTCAGCTTCAAAGCGTCCGTCTTCAAAATTTAAGCTTTCCTTCATTTCACTTCATGATATTTATGATGCGAAGAATGTAGCTAATCTAATGATGGACAAAAGCTCTATTGTTGTTGTAAATATTTCACTTCTCAGCGAAGAAGAGAAAAAGCGTGCAATGGATTTCCTTGACGGCGCAAAGTATGTTACACAGTGTGTATTCGCAAGATTCACAGAAACTATATGCGCTTTCATTCCGGCTGATATTGAATTGCACGGTGATTTCTATAATCAAGTTGAGCTGTAATTGAGGGGTGAAATAAAATGTCCGACGGTAAAATTTTAGGATACAGCTTTTCCTTTGCGGGCAAAAACAAGTATTATGCCTCAGAGGTTGACGAGTATATACAAAGCATAAGTGACAGCTACGACTCAATGAGCAAAAGCTATAAAACACTTGAGAAGAAATTAAAAAAATATGCTCCGGCAATTGAAGAATATAATGCTAACAAAAACATTATTTGTTCCGCTATTGTCAGAGCTGAAAAATATTATGATACTGTTGAGGCTCAGGCTAAGGAGAACTCTGCCGAAATAATAAAAAGTGCAAGCGAAGAAGCTGAAAACTATCTTTTAACAAAGAAAGCTGAGGCTGATGCTTATTACTTTAACACAACCCATGATGCTCAGGAGAGATTATCAAAATTAGAAAAGGATATTGACACTCTTGAAAAGCAATCAATCGCCTTACAGGAAAAATATATTAACGAAACAAAGCTTAAGTCAGCCGAAATAATTGACAACGCGAAGACAAAGGCAGCTGAAATTGTTGCGGCTGCATATAACGATGCTAAAACAGCGAAAAAGCAAAGTGAAGAAATAATCGCATCAACAGAAAAAGAGCTTAACCGCCTTAAGGCTGAAATAGCCAAATATAAAAGCGAGATATTTAATGTTGTTGCCACAATTAAGCCTACTGTTGACTCAATAAGTGATGGTGCACAGTTTGATTTTGTTCCGACAGAGGTTGAGGTTGACACTGATAAGTTGGCAGATGAAATGCCGGAATTTCAATTAGATATTGATTATGATGCTCCCGCTGAGCAGCCGGAGAGCATTGACCCTTACGAGGATATAAGCTCATTTACAAATCCGCAAGAAAGCCAAGATAAGGGCGGAATACCTTTGAGTACAGAAAGCTTCGATGATGAAGACGTTGCAGCGACTCAAAAGCTTGATATGGGAATTTTCAGTGATGATGACAGTGAAGAAATACCCTCTGTGTTTTCATATCAAAGCGACTATGAGGATTTGTTTGAACAGCTTGAAGAATAATTCTTAATAAGAAAGGTGTAGCTATTGAAGAATAAGAAATTGACGACCACATCTATTAAAGTTATTTCCGCTTTAGTTATCGCCATTTTGGTTTCTGCGGATCAAATTATTAAATACTACATTGATTTGTTGCTTAAACCTATTGGCAATGTAGTGGTTATTCCTAAGGTATTGCAGCTCAGTTATTATGAGAATGACGGCGCAATGATGGGCATGATGAGTGGAAAAACAACATTTATGACGATTTTCTCCGTTGTGTGTTTGTTGGTTATAGGTTATGTTCTTTATACAGGCAGACTTGGCTACGGATTAGATTTTTGGTGTATTGTCATTGTTACTGCCGGCGGTACTGGTAATTTAATTGACAGAATCTTCAGAGGCTATGTCATTGATTACATTGAGGCGCTGTTTGTTGACTTCTATATTTTTAATTTTGCAGACTGCCTCGTCACTTGTGCGGCCGGGGTTATAATAATTAGTCAGATATATCAAATGGTTAAGGAATCCAAGAAAAACAAACAGGAAGAGAAATTGGCAGATGATTAATGCACATATAATTAGCGTACCGGAAGATAAAGCAGGGGAGCGAATAGACAAAATTATATGCGGTGCTGTTGACAATATGAGTCGCAGTGCAGTACAAAAGATAATCGACGACGGTGGAGTCAGTGTTGGCGGCATAGTTGTAAGTAAAAACTATAAGGTCAGAGCAAAGGATATGATACGCCTTGTAATTCCTGAGGCTAAAGAGCTTGAGATTACTGCTCAAAATATTCCCCTTGATATTCGATATGAAGATGATGATTTGCTCGTTGTCAATAAGCCTAAAGGTATGGTAGTTCATCCTGCGGCCGGAAATTATGACAACACACTTGTCAACGCCTTGCTGTACCACTGTAAAGGCAGCCTATCCGGTATCAACGGTGTTATTAGACCGGGTATTGTCCACCGAATTGATAAAGATACAAGCGGACTTCTTATTGTGGCTAAAAATGACATGGCCCATGTTTCACTCGCTGAACAAATTAAGGTTCACTCCTTTACACGAGAATATCAAAGCGTTGTCTATGGCAGAATGAAGCAGGATAGCGGTACAGTTGACGCACCCATTGGAAGACACCCTATTGACCGCAAAAAAATGGCGGTTACACAAAAAAACTCAAAAAACGCAATTACTCACTACAGTGTGGTTAATGAATATAAAGATTTTACGCATTTAAAGCTTCGCCTTGAAACGGGAAGAACTCATCAGATAAGAGTTCACATGGCTTACATAGGTCACCCTGTTGCCGGTGATGCGGTTTACGGACCAAAAAAAGTAATTGAATACCTGTCGGGGCAGTGTTTACACGCAGGCTTAATTGGCTTTAAGCACCCCAGGACTAAAGAATATATTGAAATTAAAAGTGAATTACCCGAATATTTCACGGATTTTCTCAGGAGGATTGGTAAGAATGATTAACGAAAAAGAAAAAAACGATTTATCAGATTGGCTCATTGCCAGCGACATTGACGGTACTATTAACGATAAAGCAAGACGTCTTGTAAAGCGCAACTACGATATGGTTCATAAGTTTGTTGACGAGTGTGGCGGACATTTTACTCTTGCTTCAGGCAGAAGCCCGGCGTCAATGAGAAAGCATTATAAGCGTCTTGACATTGCAGACGGCAAAGCTGTTGTTTTAAACGGTGCAGCTATATATGACTTTGCTCTCGAAAAAATCACATGGCAAAGTCCTCTCAACGAACACTGTATTGATATGGTAAGAAAAAGTGCAAAGAAATTCCCCTTCCTTGCTTTTGAAATTGTATCAGACAAATGTGTTTATATTTTCAGACCTACTCTTTCAACCCGTATTCTCGCTTTCAGCGCTAAAATGCCTGTTAAGTATTTCTATGATTTTGAAAAAATTCCTAAGGAAAACTGGTATAAGGTTGCTTTCGCAGGCTTCCCAACTGAAATGAAATTGCTGGAAAAATATATTAAGAGTATGTCTAAGACTACAGATAATCTTATGTACTCATCAATATGCAGCTTTGAGATGGTTAACGAAGACACAAATAAGGGTGTCGCTGTTTTAAAGCTTGCTGAATTACTTGGCGTAGATAAGAGCAAGACCTCAGCTATTGGTGACTACTTTAACGATTATCAGATGCTCAAGCGTGTGGCTCTTCCCGCTTGTTGCGGTCAAGCTCCTGAAGGCATAAAGAAAATTGTGAAGTTTGTTTCATGTCACTGCAATGATGGTGCTGTTGCAAACTTAATCGAATATATCATTAAAAACCATAATAATTTTTAGGAGGATTAATATGGAAGACAACAAAAAACTTTTTCTCAAACAGAAAGCCATCGATGTGCGTAAAGGCATAATCGAAGGAACTTTCAACGCAAAATCGGGTCATCCCGGTGGCTCACTTTCAATCGCTGATATTATCACTTACCTTTATTTCAGCGAAATGAATGTTGACCCTAAGAATCCGGGCGACGAAAACAGAGACAGACTTGTTCTCTCAAAGGGTCATACAGCGCCGGCTCTTTATGCAGCTCTCGCTCACAAAGGCTTCTTTGATGTCGAGCTTCTTAAAACACTTCGTAAGCCTGACTCTATACTTCAAGGTCACCCCAGCATGAGATATACTCCCGGCGTTGATATGAGCACAGGCTCACTCGGTCAGGGTATTTCAGTTGCTTGCGGTATGGCTCTTGCAGGTAAGCTTAAGGGTAAGGATTACAGAGTATATGTACCCCTTGGAGACGGTGAAATTGAAGAGGGACAGGTTTGGGAAGCTGCAATGTTTGCAGGCAATCGCAAGCTCGACAATCTTTGCGCTATAGTTGACTATAACAACTTACAAATTGACGGTACTCTTGACGAGGTTAATTCACCTTATCCCATTAAAGAGAAGTTCGAGTCCTTCGGCTGGAATGTAATTGAAATTTGCGGTCATTGCTTCTCACAAATTGAGGAGGCTTTTGAAAGTGCAAAAGCTTGTAAGGGTAAACCTACCTGTATTGTTGCAAAAACAGTTAAGGGCAAGGGCGTATCCTTTATGGAAAATCAATGTGACTGGCACGGCAGTGCTCCCAACGCTGAGCAGTACGCTATAGCAATGGCTGAGCTTGACGAAGCCGCAAAGAGCTTGGAGGTGTAATTATGGCTGATGTAATTAAATGTGCAACTCGTGACGCTTACGGCGCAGCTTTAAAGGAGCTTGGCGCAAGAGATGATATTCTTGTTCTTGACGCTGACCTTGCTAAAGCAACAAAAACTATTACTTTCAAAAAAGAGTTCCCTGAAAAATTTATTGACTGCGGTATTGCAGAGGGTAATATGATGGGTGTTGCCGCAGGCCTTGCAGCTTCAGGCTACACAGTATTTGCTTCAAGCTTTGCTATGTTTGCGGCAGGCAGAGCCTTTGAGCAGGTACGCAACTCAATTGCGTACCCCAAGCTTAATGTAAAAATCGGCGCAACTCATGCTGGTATTTCAGTTGGTGAAGACGGTGCAAGCCACCAGTGCTGTGAGGATATTGCTCTTATGCGCTCTATTCCCGGAATGGTTATTATTAACCCTGCTGATGATGTTGAGGCTAAAGCTGCTGTTCATGCTGCTGCGGCTCATGAAGGTCCTGTTTATATGCGCTTTGGTAGACTTGCAGTGCCTCGTGTAAACAGCGAGGATTATAAATTCGAGCTTGGCAAAGGCGTTGAGCTTAGAAGCGGTAAAGATGTAACTATTGTTGCAACTGGACTTATGGTTAATGAAGCTCTTATTGCTGCTGACACTCTTAAAGAGGAAGGCATTGATGCAAGAGTTATAAATATTCACACCATTAAGCCGATTGACAAAGATATTCTCGTTAAGGCAGCTAAGGAAACCGGAGCTATTGTTACTGCTGAGGAGCATAGCATTATCGGCGGTCTCGGCTCAGCTGTCAGTGAGGTTTTGTCTGAGGAATATCCTGTTCCTGTTGTTAGACTTGGTGTTAATGATACATTCGGTAAGTCAGGTCCGGCTCTTGAACTTCTTAAAATCTTCGGTCTTGATGCAGCTAATATTGTTGAAAAGGCTAAAAAAGCTGTTTCATTAAAGAAATAATATCCCTTGAAAGGAATTTTTAACATGAAAGAAATCACTAAGGATATGTGCATCGGTGACATTCTCGATGCAGATGGCGGTACAGCAGTTTTCTTCTTTGAAATGGGTATGCACTGTCTTGGTTGCCCCGCTTCAAGAGGTGAAAGTGTTGAAGAAGCTTGCGCTGTTCACGGCGTAGATCCGGATACTCTTGTTGCGAAAATTAACGAATATCTCGCTTCAAAATAAGTGTCATTTAGGAGCCGCCTTTTAAGGTGGCTCCATTTGTTGAGGTAGTTTTATGGTTAAACTTGATGCTCGTCTTTTTGCTGTGGCTTCTCTGGTACGCGAGAACGCTCGCACTGCCGATATTGGTACGGACCACGCCTATTTGCTGACTTATTTAATTGAAAAAGGTATTTGCCCTTGCGGTATAGCAGCAGATTTAAGAAAAGGTCCACTTCAAAACGCAAAACAAACTGTTATTGATGCAAGTCTTATGGACAAGGTTGAGCTTGTTTTGTCTGACGGACTTGAAAACATAAAAGAAGGCTCCTGCGATGATATTGTAATTGCAGGAATGGGTGGCAATCTTATTGCCGAAATTCTTTCCAAAGCTCATTGGGTAAAAAACAGAGAAATTAATATTGTTGCTCAGCCCATGACACACGCTGAGGTTTTAAGGCAGTTTTTCGTTGACAACGGCTTTGAAATTACAAAGGAAAAAACTGCTACTGATGGAAAACGCTATTATTGTGTCATGTCAGCTAATTACACAGGCGAAAGCAAAGAGCGCAATATTTCATATAGATATACGGGGCGACTTTTCGATAACAAAGATGAAATTACATATAAATACATCGATAAAATGCTCACAACATTAAAAAAGAAACACAATGCTTTAATTAGTGCCGGTAAAGCCGATGAAGAAAATCTCGGTGAAATTATAAAAGAAATTGAAAACAACATGGAGAAAAATCAATGGCAACTGTAAAAGATATTTCCGAATACATTAACTCTATTGCGCCATATAACACTCAATGTCAGTGGGATAACTGCGGTGTACTCGTTGGCGATGAAAATAAAGCTGTGTCAAAAATAGGATTCGCCCTCGATTTGACTGGGGAAACTTTAAATGACGCTATTAAAAATGGCGTGGATATGATAGTGACACATCACCCGATTATTTTCAAAGCTCAAAAAAACTTTCTAAAGGGCAATATGGCTTATGAGCTTGCTTTTCACGGCATTAGTGCTATAAGTGCCCACACTTGTTTCGATTGTGCCGACGGTGGTGTTAACGACGCTTTATGCGATATTTTAGAAATAAAAAACAGCGAGGGTGTTCCTTGCGCTGAATGTAGTGTACCAATGGCAAGAATAGGCAATTTAAGCTTTGATAAGGAGCTGACTTCACTTGAACTTGCCGAATTTGTCAGCAAAAAGCTTGACACAACTGTAAGTGTAGTTGAAACCGACAGAAAAATTAAAAGAGTCGCTGTTTGCGGTGGCGCAGGCATGGATTTTTTCTTCGATGCAGTTAATATGGGCGCTGACGCATATGTTACCGGCGAAATCAGACACCATGAAATGCTCTATGCCAAGGAAATCGGTGTTACAGTTATTGGTGCAGGACATTTTGAAACTGAAAATCCTGCAATGAAATATTTAAAAAAGTATATTGACGATAAGTTTCCGACTCTTGAAACTATGCTCTTAAAGCAAAGCAAGCCGGTCAAATTTATCGGTTAAAATGAGGTGAATTATGGCTCTCGACGGTTTATTTCTCACAAAAATTAAAGATGAACTTCTATCAAAAGCAGTTGGACTTCGTGTTGACAAAGTCAATCAGCCAACCCGTGATGAAATTATTCTGAATCTTAGGGGAAAGGGTTGCAATTATAAACTGCTTTTATGTGTGCGTGCAGACAGTCCGAGGGTTCATTTTACTTCACATAATATAGATAATCCTCCCGTACCACCTATGTTTTGTATGCTTTTGAGAAAGCACTTGACAGGTGCAATGATAAAAAATATTCGTCAGCACGAAAACGACAGAATTCTTTTTATTGACTTTGACGCTACAAATGAAATAGGTGATAGGGTAGAACTAAGTATTTGCATCGAAATAATGGGCAAGTACTCTAATCTTATTCTCATTTCCGGGGAAAAGATTATAGACTCCGTTAAACGAGTTGACTGTTTAACTTCAAGTGTCAGACAGATTTTGCCGGGGCTTGATTATAGACTTGCTCCCCAGCAGGATAAGATGAGCCTTGAAAGCGAAGAGATTTCTGCGGTACTCGGCAGGGTACTTTCCTATGAAAATAAACATTTGTCTTCTGCTGTTATTGGTACTATACAGGGTGTGTCGCCAATTGTCAGCCGTGAAATTGCTTGCAGAGTCTGCGGCGATGACATAGCTGTATCAGAGTTAACTCAGGAGCAAATTAAGAATCTTGAAAACATATTAAAGACTATAAAGTGTAATCTTCACACTTGCCCGAAGGCATATATGCTTGTTGAAAAAAACGGCAAGCCTAAGGATATTTCACATATTGATATTACTCAATACGGTGATTTGCTTAAGGTCAAGGAATATGATAGTTGTTCAGAGCTTTTGGACGATTTTTATTATGAGCGAGACAGAATTTGCAGAATCAACCATAGAGCTCATGAGCTTATAAAGCTATTAAATAATCTTATTGAAAGAACTGTTAGAAAGCTGGCTTTACAAAGAGAAGAGTTGAAGCAATGTGAAGATAAAGATCAGCTAAAGCTTTATGGTGAACTGATTTTAGCTAATCTTTATAGGCTCGAAAAAGGAGTTAGCTTTTATGAGGTGGAAAATTATTACGACAACTGTAATATAATCAAAATACCTTGTAATCCTGCTTTGTCACCTACGGAAAATCAAAAGAAATATTATAAAGAGTACCGAAAAGCACAAACAGCAGAAAAAATGCTTGCTGAGTTAATTGTGAACGCTGAGCAGGAAGTCACCTATCTTGAAAGTGTACTCGATGAGCTTTCAAGAGCTGACACGGATAGCGAAATATCCGCCATTAGACTCGAACTGCAAACCGCAGGATATATTAAAAATATCAAAGGCAAAAAACAAAAGCCACCAAAGGAACTGCCTCCAATTGAATTTCGTTCAAGTGACGGATTCAAAATTCTTGTTGGCAGAAACAACGCGCAAAACGAAAAGTTGTCACTTAAAACTGCTTCAAAAAGCGATATGTGGCTGCATACGCAAAAAATTCCCGGCTCTCATGTTGTTATATTCGGTGAAGGCAGAGAAATCTCCGATGAAGCCATTGAACAAGCCGCTGTTATTGCCGCATATCACAGCAAGGCCAAGGATTCTTCCTTAGTACCCGTTGATTACACACGAGCTAAGGAGCTTAAAAAGCCGTCGGGCGGAAAAACGGGCATGGTTATTTATCATGAATATTGGACAATCATTGTTAACCCGGACAAAGAACTTGTAGATAAACTTAAAGTATAATATAAAAGGAGGGATAAGATGTCTTTCACACACTTGCATCTTCATACTGAATACAGCTTGCTTGACGGTGCTTGCCGAATAAATAAGCTTATGGACAGAGTCGCTGAGCTTGGACAAAAAAGTGTTGCCATAACCGACCACGGTGTTATGTATGGTGCTGTTGATTTTTATAAAGCTGCAAAAGAGAAGGGTATTAAGCCTATTATTGGCTGCGAATGTTATGTTGCACCTCGTTCAAGACACAATAAGGTTCATGGCCTTGACAATCAGAGGTATCATCTTGTCCTTCTTTGCAAAAATAACGAAGGCTACCAAAATCTCATAGCTATGGTCAGCAAAGCGTGGACAGAGGGCTTTTATACTAAGCCGAGAATTGACCGTGAACTGCTTGAAGAACATCACGAGGGAATTATAGCATTGTCGGCTTGCCTTGCCGGTGAAATTCCTCAGCTTCTTCTTCGTGGCGAATATGATAAAGCCAAGGAAACGGCTTTGTGGTACCGTAATGTTTTCGGTGACGGAAACTATTACATTGAGATTCAAAATCACGGACTTCGTGAGCAACTTGATATACTGCCTGATTTAGTCAGAATTTCGAGAGAAACAGGTATTCCTCTTGTTGCAACAAATGATGCCCACTATATAAACAAGGAAGACTCTTCTGTTCAGCAGGTTCTTCTTTGCATTCAAACAGGTCATGTTTTAGGCGAAGAAACAGGACTTGAATTCTCTACTGATGAGTTTTATCTAAAAAGTGAAGATGAAATGCGACTTGCATTTAAGGAACTTCCGGAAGCTATAGATAACACATCAGTTATCGCTGATAAATGTAATGTTGAGTTTGAATTCGGCAATACAAAGCTGCCTCATTTTGAAGTGCCCAACAATATGGATCACTTTGAATATTTTAAGAATCAATGCTTTTACGGCTTGTCTATGCATAAAGGGGATAATCCACCTGAGGAGTATGTCAGCAGGCTAAATTATGAGCTTGATGTTATAAATAAGATGGGCTATGTTGATTACTTTCTTATTGTACACGATTTTATTCGTTACGCTAAGAGTAAAAATATCCCCGTCGGTCCGGGTAGAGGCTCCGGTGCCGGCTCTCTTGCCGCATATTGTATCGGCATAACCGGTATTGACCCGCTAAAATATAACTTGCTTTTTGAACGCTTTCTGAACCCGGAAAGAGTCAGTATGCCCGACTTTGATATAGATTTTTGCTATGTCAGACGTCAGGAAGTAATAGACTATGTTATAAGAAAATATGGTGCAGACCATGTGGCGCAAATTGTTACTTTTGGTACTATGGCGGCGAGAGGCGCAGTTCGAGATGTCGGCAGGGTACTCGGTATTCCGTATAATGTTGTTGACGAAGTTGCAAAGGCTATTCCTAATGAGCTAAAAATTACAATCGATAAAGCTCTTAAACAGTCATCAGATTTGAAATCTCTTTATAGCGGCAACGATGAAATCAGACGACTGCTCGATATTGCAAGACAGGTTGAGGGTATGCCTCGACACGCCTCAACTCATGCGGCAGGTGTTGTTATTACC
>CAYWKY010000019.1:0-15454 GCA_964458915.1 uncultured Faecalibacterium sp. | reverse complement strand
TTAAAACACACAGCGGTGCAAAAAAGCGTTTTAAGCTTTCAAAGAATGGTAAGCCCATCCGTTACCATGCAAACAAATCACATATCCTTACTAAGAAAAACACAAAGCGCAAGAGAGGTCTTCGTCAGACTACTGTTGCCGATAAGACAAACGAGAAGCAGATCAAGCGTCTTATCCCTTACAAATAATATCACCATCTAACATCAATTTAATATAACGGAGGTATTTAATCATGGCTCGTATTAAAGGCGCAATGATGACTCGCAAGAGAAGAAATAAAGTATTAAAGCTCGCTAAGGGCTACTATGGCTCAAAGCACAGCCTCTTCAAGACAGCTAAGCAGGCTGTTATGAAGTCAGGTAACTATGCATATATCGGCAGAAAGCAGAAGAAGAGAGATTTCCGTCGTCTTTGGATCACAAGAATCTCGGCAGCTTGCAAGGCTAACGGCATGAACTACTCAACATTCATGAACGGTCTTAAGAAGGCTGATATCAATCTCAACAGAAAAATGCTCTCAGAGATTGCTATCGCTGACCCTGCAGCATTCACAGCTCTCACAGAGAAGGCAAAGGCTGCTCTTTAATCAAAATATTGCGTCCGAGATTTTTTCTCGGGCGTATTTGTGTTTTTAAAGCAATATCATTCTATATGATTTTTCTTTAAATTTGACACTTTTAAACCCATTTTTAAGTTGTAACCTATGATTAAATTGAATAAGCTTTGTCCCATTTAATGGTGGGTTACGGAAAGGAAAAAGCAATGATTTCTATAGATTCAGTCAGCAACGAAAGAATAAAATCCGCAGTAAAAATTGCATCTTCAAACAAAACAAGACGCCAGACCGGTATGTTCTTTTTAGAGGGTCTGCGACTGTGCCGTGATGCGGCAGTGACAGGCTACGATATTGACACTTTTTTTGTCTCTCGCCGTGCCTATGAGAAATTCAGTGAGGATGCGGAATTTATCGCTTCAGCCGCAAAAAACAGCTTTATTGTCAGTGAACTTGTGGAAAATAAGCTTGGTGCAACACAAAACTCTCAAGGCTTTTTTTGCCTTTGCAAAATGAAAGAAGATATGCCTTTGAGCGATGTGGATTTTTCAGGAAAGTACATAGCTCTCGAAAATATTCAAGACCCGGCTAATTTAGGTGCTGTCGCTCGTACCGCTGAAGCTCTCGGCATAAAGGGCATAGTAGCCGAGGGTGGCTGCGATATTTATTCTCCTAAGGCTCAAAGGGCGGCTATGGGTTCCCTTTTAAGGCTTCCTCTTATTCGTTGCGATAGCCTTTATGATACCTTGTCGTATTTAGGTGAAAACGGAATGAAGCTTTATGCAACAACTCCCGATTCCTCTTGTGAGAAAATAACCGACAGCGATATGTCCGGCGGTGTGGTAGCTGTTATCGGCAACGAAGCTAACGGTATTAGCGACGAGATTTTTTCTCTTTGCAAGAAAGTGACTATTCCTATGCTCGGCAGGGCAGAATCTCTCAACGCCTCAATGGCGGCGGCAATAACGATGTGGGAAATGATGCGCTGAGGTGTAATATGGACGAAAGATTGTATTGGTTATGGCTGCAACATGTCTACACTCCCGGCGGTAAAATCAAAGCGTGCATAGATGAATTTCATTCGCCTGAAAGTTTTTATGCGGCAGGGGAGGAGACGTGGAAGCGCTTCTTTTCCAGAAGAAGTAAGACTCTGGAGCGTGCAAAAGAAAAATCCCCTGAGGACTTTTTGAGTATAACCGAATTTTGCGATAAGCACTCCCTTCATATACTTACTCCGAATAGTGTGTACTACCCGCAAAACCTGCTGACAATTGATAATTATCCGGCGGTGCTGTTTGTTCGAGGTGACTATACCTGCCTTAATTCTAAGGTACCATTTGGAGTTATTGGTAGTCGAAACCCAAGTGTTTATGGCGAAAACTGCACTAAAGAT
This sequence comes from uncultured Faecalibacterium sp., assembly GCA_964458915.1. Taxonomy (GTDB): domain Bacteria; phylum Bacillota; class Clostridia; order Oscillospirales; family Acutalibacteraceae; genus UBA6857. The sequence continues at coordinate 13,508 of CAYWKY010000019.1, read as the reverse complement.
ATTGTGTCAACCTTGTGCGAAAACGGTGCGCTAATTGTCAGTGGCGGCGCAATTGGAATTGATAGTGTAGCTCATAAAACTGCAATGCTTTGCGGATGTAAAACAGTGCTTGTTATGGGCTGTGGCCACGGATACGACTACTTGCCGGAAAATTCCGACATGAGAAGGGCTGTCACTCATTCCGGAGCTCTTATAAGCGAATATCCCCCATTTACTCCCGTAAATCAAGGTACATTTCCGATGAGAAACCGTATAATTTCCGGCATATCTAAGGCTGTTGTTATTATTGAGGCGGCTGATAAAAGCGGTACCTTCAGTACGGCTAACCACGCTTTAAAGCAGGGCAGACAAATTTTTGTTTTACCGGGAGATGTCAACAGCGGAAAGTACACCGGCTCAAACAGGCTTATAACCGATGGGGCAGTGGCGATTTTTTCCGGCGAAGATGTTTTAAAGAAATGCTCCTTGCTTTCAAAGGAAAAAGGCAATAGTAAAAAGAGTGAGAATGGCGTCTTTTCGCACGTCAATGAAATTTCAACCGAAAGCAAAGCTAAACAATTAAAGAGAAAAAAATCGGCTAAAAAACCGACTTTAGAAAGAGAAAAAGAAGAAAATAATCCGGAAAAGATAAAAATAATTCCTAAAAAACTTCCCGAAGGTATTTCTAAAAACGCAGAGATAGTGTATAATATAATGTCTGACGGTATAAATGAATTAGACGAAATAACGAGAAAGTCGTCTTTGGAAATAAGGAATGTCCTTGTGGCACTGACGGAGCTTGAAATGTTAGGCTTTGCTTGTGCCGATGGGCCAAATAAATATCGTATTAATTAAGCAAAACAAGAAAAGGTGAATATACATGTCAAAACTCGTAATTGTGGAGTCACCGTCCAAGGCAAAGACTCTTAAAAACTACCTTGGAAACTCCTATGTAATAATGGCATCGAAAGGTCACGTTAGAGACCTTCCTGCCGCAAGACTCAGCGTAGATGTAAAAAAAGATTTTGCGCCTAAATACAGTATAGTAAAAGGAAAGGAAAAGCTCGTCAAGGAACTTAAGGAAGCTGTAGCCGAAAGTGACGAGGTCTTTCTCGCAACTGACCCTGACCGTGAGGGAGAAGCTATATCTTGGCACCTTGCCGAAATTTTAGGTCTTGATCTTGACAAGGAAAACAGAGTAACTTTTAACGAAATAACTAAAACCGGTGTTCAAAACGGTATGGCAGCGCCGAGAAAGGTCGATATGGACCTTGTTAATGCTCAGCAGGCAAGACGTATCCTTGACCGATTAGTTGGCTATAAGCTCAGTCCTTTTGTTTCTCAGAAAATCAGAAGAGGTCTTTCAGCCGGCAGAGTACAAAGCGTTGCTGTAAGAATTATAGTTGACAGAGAAAACGAAATCAGAGCCTTTGTTCCTGAAGAATACTGGAGCCTTGAGGGTAAATTCCAGCTTAGCGATCGCAAGGTTTTTGTCGCTCAATTTTATGGCGATGAAACAGGTAAGGTCGAGCTTAAAAACGAGGAGCAAACCGACAGCTATATCAAGCGCCTTGAAAATGCCACCTATTCAATAAGCTCACTAAAAAACGGTACAAGAAAGAAAAATCCCGCACCTCCGTTTATTACATCCACCTTACAGCAGGAGGCGGCAAGAAAACTTGGTATGAGACCTGAGCGCACTATGAAAGTAGCTCAAGAGCTTTACGAGGGTATAACTATTCCGAATTACGGCTCAATAGGTCTTATAACATATATGAGAACCGACTCACTTCGTATATCCGATGAAGCTGTTGCTGCTGCAAATGACTTTATTAAGGGTACTTATGGTGAGAAGTATTTGCCGGAAAAGCCGAGATTTTATAAGTCGAGAAGCAACGCTCAAGACGGTCACGAAGCTATCAGACCTTCTGTGCCGTCAATTACACCGGAAAGCATTAAGCCGAGCCTTACAGCGGAGCAATATAAATTATATTCTCTCATTTGGAAACGCTTTTTAGCTTCTCAAATGGCTTCTTGTGTTCAGAACACAACAAAGCTTGAAATTAAAAGCCAAAGTGAAGCTGACGGTGACGACAAGTTCTGCCTTTTCACTGCAAGCGGTTACAGCGTGAAGTTTGACGGCTTTACTGTGCTTTACGATTTAGGCGATAGCGACGATAAATCTAAGCTCCCGGCAACACTGGCTAAAGACAGCAAAATAAAGCTTAAGGATTTGAATAAGAATCAGCATTTTACTCAGCCGCCTGCAAGATATACCGAGGAGTCACTTATTAAGGCTTTGGAAGAAAACGGAGTAGGCAGACCAAGTACCTATGCTACAATTGTGTCAACAATAGTTAAAAGAGAATATGTTGTCAGAAAGTCAAAACAGCTTCATCCCACTGAATTGGGTGAGGCGATAGTAAATCTGCTTAAGGATAAGTTTAAGAATATAGTTAATGTTAAGTTTACTGCTCAAATGGAAAGTGACCTTGACGCAGTAGGCGACGGCAAGCAGGATTACATTAAGATGCTCCACGGCTTCTATGACGAGTTTGAGGAAAACCTTAAAAAGGTCAAGGCTGAAATGGACGGTGTAAAAATCCAACTTAAAGAAGATATAACCGATATTCCCTGCGAAAAATGCGGCAGAATGATGGTGGTTAAGGTTGGTCGTTTCGGAAAATTCCTCGCTTGTCCGGGGTACCCCGAATGTAAATCAACAAAGCCCTTTGTTGTTGAAACAGATGCTACCTGTCCTGTTTGCGGAGGTAAGGTTATATCTAAGAAATCAAAGAGAGGTTACACCTTCTTCGGCTGCGATAATTGGCCTGAGTGTAACTTTATGACATGGGATAAGCCTACTGATGAGAAATGTCCCAAGTGTGGAAAGTCCCTTTTTAAGGGCAAGGGTTCAGTGCTTCATTGCCTTGACGAAAAGTGTGGCTATGAAACAGTGGCAACAAGAAAGAAAAAAAGCGAAGAATAAAGGATGGATAAGATGAGCGAAAAGGTTACGGTAATAGGCGGTGGTCTTGCAGGTGTTGAGGCTGCATGGCAACTCAAAAAAGAGAATATCCAAGTTGATCTTTATGAGATGAAGCCTAAGAAGTTTTCACCGGCTCATCATATGGAAACTCTCGCAGAGCTTGTTTGCTCAAATTCTTTGAAGGCTAAGCGTCTTGAATCAGCGGCAGGTCTTCTTAAAGCTGAAATGAGAGAGTTCGGCTCACTTTGTATGGAATGTGCAGATCTTTGTGAGGTACCGGCGGGCGGAGCTTTAGCGGTTGACAGAGATATTTTCTCTAAGCTTATAACCAAAAAAATTGAAAGTGAGCCGCTTATAAATGTCATTCACCAAGAGGTCACAGAAATACCCGACGGAAATGTTATAATTGCCGCAGGACCTCTTGCCAGTGACGCTTTGAGTGAGAGCATCGCTTCACTTTGCGGTGACGGACTTCACTTTTTCGATGCGGCAGCGCCTATTGTTTCAAAAGACAGCATAGATATGGAAAATGCCTTCACAGCTTCAAGATATGAAAGAGGCGGTGAAAGCGATTACATAAACTGTCCGATGAATAAAGAGGAATATGAAAGCTTTTATGAGGCGCTTATAAATGCTGAAAGTGCGGCTCTTCACTCTTTTGACAAGAGAAAGGATGTTTATGAGGGTTGTATGCCAATTGAGGTTATGGCTTCAAGAGGTAAGGACACTATGCGTTTCGGTCCGCTTAAGCCTGTTGGTCTTCGTGATCCGAAAACAGGTCACAGACCGTGGGCGGTTTTACAGCTGAGAAAAGAAAATTCCGGTGGTACCATGTTTAACCTTGTCGGTTTTCAAACGAATCTCAAATTTCCGGAGCAAAAGAGAGTCTTTTCAATGATACCGGCGCTCAAAAACGCTGAATTTCTCAGATACGGTGTTATGCACAGAAACACCTTTATAGATTCTCCGAGATTGCTCAGAGGTGACTTTAGCTTTAGAGAAAGAGATAATCTTTTCTTCGCCGGTCAAATAACAGGCGTTGAGGGCTATATGGAATCTGCTTGCAGTGGCATTATGGCCGGTATTAATATGGCAAGGTACCTTAAAGGAAAAGAAACCTTAGTGCTTCCCGAAACCACCATGACAGGTGCGCTTCAAAGATATATCAGCGATGAAAGTGTAAAGAACTTTCAGCCTATGGGCGCTAATTTCGGTGTACTTCCGCCTATTGAGCCGAAAATCAGAGATAAACAGCAAAGATATGCTGCTCTTTCGGCAAGAGGTCTTGATGAATTAAAAAAATATCTTGAAAAGAGTATGTAAATATGAGTTTAAGTGAATTTGAAAAAGTTATAGGATATGAGTTTGAAAATAAGAGCCTTTTGGAAACAGCACTTACACACTCATCTTATGCCAACGAAAAGCAGACAGGCAGAGAGTGTAACGAGCGACTGGAGTTTTTAGGCGATTCAGTTTTAGGCGTTATAACAGCAGATTATTTTTATCATAATTTAGCTCATTTGCCTGAGGGCGAAATGACAAAGAAAAGAGCTGCTTGTGTTTGTGAAAAGTCACTTCACGGCTTCGCTAAGGAAATCAATTTAGGCAAATATTTGCTTTTAGGCAGAGGCGAGGACAACACAGGCGGAAGACAAAGAGCCTCAATTCTTGCGGACGCTTTTGAAGCGGTTATAGGTGCGATTTATCTTGACGGTGGTCTTGAAAATGTCAGAAAGTTTGTTTTAGGCTTTATAAAAGAGGCGGCAGCAAAACAGCTCAGTATTCGTGACTATAAAACAGAGCTTCAAGAGATTATCCAGAAGAATCCCAATGAGCATTTAACATATGTTCTCGTTGGCGAAAGTGGCCCTGACCACGACAAGAGATTTGAGGTTGAGGTAAGGCTTAACAGCAATATTGTCGGCTGTGGCATGGGCAAAAGTAAAAAGCTTGCTGAACAGCAGGCTGCGAAGCAGGCTCTTGAGCTTATGGGGATAAAGTTTTGAAACACATAAATGTTGCTTTATTTGTGCCTCACGAGGGTTGCCCTCACAGCTGTAGCTTTTGCAACCAGAAAACTATATCGGGTAAATCTAAGCCTTTAGAGCTTGACGATATTGATAAGGCGGTCGCTGTGGCTCTTTCAACTGCCGATTGTAATAAAGGTGAAATCGCATTTTTCGGTGGTAGCTTTACTGCAATTGACAGAAAATATATGATAAGCCTTCTTGAAAGAGCAAAGTCCTATATTGATAAAGGACTTTTTGCCGGAATTAGAATATCTACAAGACCGGATTGTATCAGTGAAGAAATTTTGGATATTTTAAGGTGCTATGGCGTGAGTGCAATTGAATTAGGTTGTCAAAGCATGGACAACGATGTTCTAAAGCTTAATCACCGTGGGCATACAGCCGAAGATGTTATAAAAGCATCGGCCCTTATAAAAGAATATGGCTTCGAGTTTGGTGTTCAGATGATGACGGGTCTTTACGGCGATACAGATGAAAAGTGTATTGAAACGGCGAAAAAGCTTATTAGTTTATCTCCTGACACAGCGAGAATTTATCCGACAGTTGTGCTTGAGGACACTGAGCTGAATGAGCTTTATAATAAAGGCTTATATGCGCCGCAAAATATTGAGGATGCCTCAAAGCTTTGCGCTCGACTTCTTTTGATGTTCCACGAAAAGAATATCAGAGTTATTCGTTTAGGTCTTCACTCAGGCGGAAATGTTGAGCAAGGTTATGTTGCAGGGGCATATCATCCCGCTTTCAGAGAAATTTGCGAGAGCAAGATATATTTGGCAAGGGTACTTCAAGCTATCCGAAGTCAAAAGCTGCCTGAGGGCGAAATAGAAATCACTGTGGGCAGTTCATATGTTTCAATGCTCACAGGTCAGAAAAAAGCCAATATAAACTATCTTAAGGATATGGGTTATATTTGCAAAATCCGACAGGATAAAACAATGGAAAAATATGAAATAATCGTGCGAGGTTAAAAAATATGATATTAACAGCACTCGAAATGCAAGGCTTTAAATCCTTCCCGGAGAAAACTGTTCTCACCTTTGGCAAGGGTATAACTGCCGTTGTAGGCCCTAACGGAAGCGGTAAAAGTAATATCTCAGACGCTGTGCGTTGGGTACTCGGTGAGCAGTCAAGTAAAAGTCTTCGTGGCTCTAAAATGGAAGATGTTATTTTTGACGGTACCAAAATCAGAAAAGCTCACGGCTTTGCTCAGGTAACTTTGCGACTTGACAACACTGATCGCTCAATTGATAAAGATACTGACGAGGTAACAGTTACAAGACGCTACTACCGTTCAGGTGAAAGCGAATATAAAATCAACGGTGAGAATGTAAGACTTAAGGATGTCCATGAGTTGTTTATGGATACAGGTCTTGGCAGAGACGGCTACTCAATGGTCAGCCAGGGCAAGATCGCCGATATGGTTAGCGGTAAGGGTAAGGAATGTCGTGAAATGTTTGAAGAAGCGGCAGGAATTTCAGCTTACAGATATAAAAGAGGCGACTCTCTTAAAAAGCTTAATCAAGCTGAAGAAAACCTTATAAGACTTCGTGATATTTTGTCTGAGCTTGAGGGCAGAATCGGTCCGCTTAAAATTCAAAGCGAAAAGGCTCAGAAATTCCTTGTGCTTAGCGAGGAAAAGAAAACTCTTGAAATTGGTCTGTGGCTTTACAGCATTGACAAATTAAAGGAGGATCTTCGCAAGCAGGAGGATAAAATCATAATAGCCAAAAATCACTATGAAAATGTTGAAAGTGACTTAAGTGCTATTGAGGAGCTTATTGAAAAGTGCGTAACCGACACACAAAATATAAACATAAAAATAGATGAAATTCGTCAGGGTATATCTGAGCTTGAAGAAAAAGCAGCAAGAGCGCAAAGTGAGCAGGCTGTGCTTCAAAGCTCAATTGAGCATAATAACGACACCATAAAAAGAATTTCCCGTGACAGAAACGATTCGGAGCTCGGTCAACAACAGCTTCAAAGTGAAATAGAAACGGAAGAAAAGCTTATTTCTCAGATAAAAAAGATTCGTGACGAAAAAAGCGATGAACTGAGAAAAACAAAATATGCCCTTGATCAGATGCAGTCTGAAGGTACAGGACTGGACAAGGAAACAGCGGATATATCTATCGGTATTAATATACTCACTAAAAATCTTGCCGATTGCCGTGTTGAAGCGTCAACTGCACAGTCCGCAATAGCTGAAATTAAGGCGCGAATAGAAACTATTGATTTACAGATAAACGCAAGACAGGAAGCTGTTGATTTAGCTGAACAGGATAAAACAAAATCCGATGTTGCGCTGAAAAAATGCAGCGAAGAAATTCTCGGTGTCACCAACAGCGTTAACGGCTACACTATGAAGCTTAGTACCTTGGAAAACAAAGCTGATACAGCTAAAAAGGAACTTGACGAAAAAAGCTTTGAACATCAAAGAACAACTTCTAAAATCAATATGCTCAAAGAGCTTGAAAAGAATATGGAGGGCTATTCCGGAGCAGTAAAAAAGGTTATTAAGCGTAGCGAAAACGGTGAGCTTAAAGGTATTCACGGAACGCTTTCACAGCTTATAAGCGTTAAAAGCGAATACGCTGTGGCAATTGAAACGGCCTTGGGCAATGCAGTACAAAACATTGTTACCGACACACAGCAAAACGCAAAGGCGGCTGTAAATTATCTTAAAAGCACCTCGGCTGGTCGTGCAACATTTTTGCCTATAGATGCAGTAAAGGGCAGAACCTTGGAAGAAGACGGACTTGAGGATTGTTTAGGCTATGTTGATAAGGCGGTCAATCTTTTAGATTACGATAATAAGTATGGCGAGATAATATCCTCTCTTCTTGGAAAAACTATTGTTGCAGAGGATCTGTCCTGTGCTATAGAAATTGCTAAAAAATATAAGCAAAGATTTAAAATCGTCACCCTTGACGGTCAAGTCATTAACGCAGGCGGTTCTATTACAGGCGGTTCTGCTGCTCAAAATGCCGGTATTCTTTCAAGAAGCACCGAAATAGACAAACTCAAAGAAAAGGAAGAAAAGCTGAAAAACGAAATTGACTCCCTTGATAAGAAGTATAATGAGCTTTCAGACGAAATTGAAAAGCTTCAAGGAGAGCTTAAAGGCGAAAAGCAAGCATTAGCTGAGCTGACAGAGGAAAAAATTCGCCTTGAAGGACAGAAAAATTTAGCTTATGAGCAGTACTATTCGGCTGTATCCTTACTCGATGAGCTTAAAGGCGAAAAGGATAGTGCTGACGAGAGAATTTTCTCAATGCAAAAAGCTTTTGAAAAGGCAAGCGAAAATTCCGAAAAACTGAAAAATGAGATAGAATCTCACGAAAAGAGACTTGAAGAGCTTGGCGCAAAAAGACAGGAAATTGCGGAAAAAAGAGAAAAAACCACTTCAATGATTTCAAAGCTCAACCTTGATATTCACGGCGCAGATAAGGATATGCAGGCGAGAACACAAGCTCTCGGTCTGCTTAAGGCGAGACTTGTCAGCCACGAGGATAAGGACAAAGAGCTTGAAGATGAAATTGACAAAATCAAAAAGCGCAACGAAGAAATTGCTTTAGAAATTGAACAGCTCAAAAATCTTTCTTTCACCTTCGGCGATAAAAACAAGCAGGCTAAAGATGAAATAGTCGCTTTGCAGAAAAAAAGAAGTGAAACCGAGGAAAGATCGGCTACACTTCGCTCTCAGGAAAGAAACAAATCCTCAGAGCGTGAGAAAATAAGCGGTGAGCTTGCGAGACTCGAAGAGAGAAAGCAGACTATGACAGATGAATATGACAGCACAATTAACAAGCTCTATGACGAATATCAGCTTACGAAGCGTGAAGCTGATGCTGTTGGCGAAAAGCCGGAGGACCCTGCCGCTTCAAGGAGACGCTTGGGCGAAATTAAGGGCAGCATAAGGCATTTAGGTGCTGTTAATGTCGGTGCAATTGAGGAATATAAGGAAGTCAGCGAAAGATATGAATTTATGTCCTCACAGCTCAACGACATTGAAAAAAGCAAAAAAGAGCTTATCAGGCTTATTGATGAGCTGACCGATAAAATGTCACAGCAGTTCCGTGAGCAGTTCGCTAAAATTAACGAGAATTTTGGCGAGACCTTTAAAGAGCTGTTTGGTGGCGGTCACGCAGAGCTTTCACTGGAAGACCCGACAGATGTCCTTGAAAGTAATATCGACATTAAGCTTCAACCACCGGGCAAAAATGTTAAGAGACTCGATTCTCTTTCCGGCGGTGAAAAGGGACTTTCAGCAATTGCCCTTCTCTTTGCGATTATGAAAGTTAATCCTGCGCCTTTCTGTATCTTTGACGAGGTTGAGGCGGCTCTTGACGATGTGAATGTAACAAGATATGCACAGTATGTCAGAAGAATGACAGGCAACACACAGTTTATTCTTATAACTCACAGACGTGGTACTATGGAAGAAGCTGATGTGCTTTACGGAATTACAATGCAGGAGCAGGGTGTATCAAAGCTTCTTGAACTTAAAACGGCGGAGCTGGCTAAAAAGCTCGGCATAACTCAATAAAGGAGGATAAAACAATGGGTATATTTTCAAAATTTGGTTTTGGTCTTAAAAAGACTCGTGAGGGCATGACAGGACGCATTGAAGATGTGCTTGGAGCCTATGAAGAAATAACCGACGATTTTTACGACGATCTTGAAGAAGCTCTTATTATGGGCGATATTGGCATGAAAACCGCAACAGATATAGTTGAGGAGCTTCGCAAGCGTGTAAACAAAAACGAAGTTCGCAACCCGAAGCACGCCAAAATGATAATTTCCGACATTATCGCTGATATGATCGATGGCGGAGAGGATATGGGACTTATAACTGTTCCGTCTATTATTCTCGTTATAGGTGTCAACGGTGTTGGTAAAACAACAACAATTGGTAAGCTTGCCGCCATGTATAAAAAAGAGGGTAAGCGCGTTATACTCGGTGCTGCCGATACATTCCGTGCTGCCGCTATAGAGCAGCTTGAAGTTTGGGCTGACCGTGCAGGAGTTGAAATCGTAAAACACAAAGAGGGAGCTGACCCTGCCGCTGTTGTTTACGACACTATCAGTGCCGGACTTTCCCGTGATTGCGACATTATTATTTGCGACACAGCGGGCAGACTTCATAACAAGAAAAACCTTATGGACGAGCTTGGTAAGATTTACAGAGTTGTTGAAAAAGAGCTTCCCTATGCTGACCGTGAAATTCTTCTTGTCCTTGATGCTACAACCGGTCAAAATGCGGTAAATCAAGCTAAGGAGTTTATGAATGTTGCTGAGCTTACAGGTATCGCTTTGACAAAGCTTGACGGTACAGCAAGAGGCGGTGTAGTGCTTACAATAAAAAATGAATTAAAGCTTCCCGTTAAATTTATAGGTGTTGGTGAGCAAATAGACGACTTACAGCCGTTTAAGCCGAAAATCTTTGCTAAGGCTTTGTTTGAAGATACATCAGTCACTTTCGCAGATGAGGACTAAAAAATGAAAATAATTATTGCAACACATAATAAGCATAAGCTTAGTGAAATGGCAAGAATCCTTGAGCCTATGGGCTATGAGGTTGTCACCGATAAGGACTTAGGCATAAGCTTATCTGAGGTAGAAGAAAACGGCAAAACCTTTCTCGACAATGCGAGAATTAAAGCCGAAGCCGGCTGCAAGGAAAGCGGATTTCCATGTATAGCCGATGACAGCGGACTTTGTGTTGATGCTCTCGGCGGTGAGCCGGGTGTTTTCTCAGCGAGATACAGTGGCGTACACGGTGACGATGAGGGTAACAATAAAAAGCTTCTTGAAAAGCTTCAAGGTGTACCGGAAGAAAAAAGAACGGCACATTTCACCTGCGCTATTTGTCTTAGCTTTCCTGATGGCAGTGAGATAACAGCCCAGGGTAAATGCGAGGGCAGAATAGGCTTTGAAAAGAAGGGTAATAACGGCTTCGGCTATGACCCACTGTTTATGGTGGGTGACAGAAGTCTTGCCCAAATGACAAGCGAAGAAAAGGATGCAATAAGTCACAGAGGTAACGCACTAAAACAGCTTAAAAGCCTTATGGAGAACATAAAATAATGAAACTTAAAAAGCTTTTAGTGGCTTTCATGGCCTTTAGTATGCTGTTTGCTTTTGCGTCATGTAACAGCAAACAAGCCGAGGAAAATGGCGAAGGAAGCGATTATGTGGATATTTATGAAAAGTCCAACTACGGTGAGGATATAGAAATTCTCACAGAAAAGGAAAGAGCGTATTTACTTTGCGACAGCTTTGTGTCTGAGGTGAACTCCGGCGGTCTTTAATCCTATTTCACTACAGATTATTCGAGATTTTGCCTTGAGGCGGCAGAGTACCTCGAAAATAACAACTCAGTTATTTATCCCCAAGTGCTGAGAGAAGCTATTAGCTTATTTCCGGAAAGCTTTGACTTTTCCGACCCGATTAAAACCGAAGAATACTTAGATGAAAATGAAAGTATCCTTGAAAAATTCGATGAGTTAGACAGCAAAATCTATGACAGCGATGAGGATATAGATTCAATTTTAGAAAAATTAAAAGAGGAGACATATAATGACAGGTAAAGAAAGAGCAGCTTTTAGAGCGCAGGCAAATGGTCTTGAACCCCTATTTCAAGTGGGCAAGGGCGGTATGTCCGATGCTTTAATTAAACAAACAGATGATGCACTCAAAGCAAGAGAGCTTATAAAGGTTAAGGTACTTCTTGAGTCTTCACCCATAACTCCGAGAGAGACAGCCGACGAACTCGCTAAAGCAACCGGTGCTGAGGTTATTCAGGTTATCGGTGGTGTTATCGTGCTTTACAGAGAAAGCCCTGAGCTTAAACAAAAAGCACTTCAAAAAGAGAAAAACAAAAAAATGGCAGCCAAAAAGGCAAAAGAAAAGCTTTATGCCGCTAAAAAAGAGGGCAGAAAGGTTTATTTCAGAAGCCAGTCAAAGGGTAGAAAATAATGCGTATAGGTATTTTTGGCGGTACTTTTAATCCGCCCCACCTGGGTCACAAAAACCTTGCAATGCAAATTAAAGAAGCCGCTGACCTTGATAAAATCATTATAATTCCGGCCTTTGTTCCGCCGCATAAGCAGGCACAGCAGCTTGCAAGCGGTGAGCACAGAGCGAAAATGTGTGAAATTATGTTCGATGAAGACTTTTTCACTGTCAGCGATATAGAAATTCGCAGACAAGGAAAAAGCTACACCTATGACACAGTTTGCCACCTAAAGGAAAAATATCCAAATGATGAGCTGTTTTTGATTATAGGCTCTGATATGCTCTTAAGCTTTCATAAGTGGTATAAATATGAGGACATTTTGTCATATGTAACCCTTTGTGTCGCTTCAAGAAGCGATCAGGTGTCAAAGGATAGTTTGTCATCTTATGCCTTAAACACATTGAAGCTCGACGAAAGCAAGGGTGAAATTATAGTCCTTGACATTGAGCCTATGGAGGTCAGCTCCACATCAGTCAGAGAGCAAATCAAATTTGGTCTTGACAATTGCGAACTTACAAGCCGAGAGGTTTTCGACTATGCGAGAATAAATCTTTTGTATGAAAGTCCGTATATGGAATATAAAAAGCTACTTAGAGAGAAGCTTGACGACTACAGATTTCTTCATTCTCTGAATGTTGCCGAAAGCGCTTCTATGCTGGCATTGATGTATGGCGAAGATGAGAATAAGGCATATCTTACCGGCTTACTTCATGATATTATGAAAAATGCTGCCCCCGATGAGCAGTTGCAAATTATGAAAAAGGGTGGTATAATTTTAAGCACGGCAGAAAAAAACAACCCTAAGCTGTGGCACGCCATGGCAGGGGAGTGTTATTTAAGAGATGAGCTTGGCATAAAAGACCCTCAAATACTCTCAGCTGTGCGCTATCACACAACAGGTAGGGCAGGCATGAGCCTTATGGAAAAGATAATTTATGTTGCGGATTATATTTCAGCAGAGAGAAATTATCCCGATGTGGATGTTATGCGACATAAGGCATTGGGGCAAAGCCTTGAAGAAGCGGCACTTTATTCCTTACAGTATACTCTTAAAAAGCTATCGCAGGAAAAGGGCATAATCCACACAGACAGCGTTGATTTTTATAACGAACTTATTATAAACGAAAGGAGTGAAGTTAAATGACCGAACTCGAAATCGCAAAAGAAATTGTAAAGGTACTCGACAATAAAAAGGGTATGGATATAAAGCTTATTGAAATCGCTGAACATTCAATTGTTGCCGACTATTTTGTTATTGTTACAGGTACATCAAACACCCACGTTAAGGCTTTGGCAGACGAGACTGAATATGAGCTGTCACAAAAGGGTGTTGAGCCTCACCATATTGAGGGCAGAGCAACAGGTTGGATACTTCTTGACTACAGCAGTGTCCTTGTTCACATTTTCACAGGTGAAAGTCGTGAATACTATAACCTTGAAAGACTTTGGCAAGATGCAAAAACTATTGACATATCCGACATAACGGAGTAAT
>CAYWKY010000018.1:0-15637 GCA_964458915.1 uncultured Faecalibacterium sp. | reverse complement strand
ATTGTAAATCGGTTTAATAAATACTATAATATCTAAAAAAGGAAGTGCTGAGTATGAAAAAATTAATTTCACTTTTACTTGCTGTGCTTATGATTTTCGGTCTTATGGCTATGCCGGCATCAGCAGCAGGCAGTGAAGAAAACGTGGCAAGAATGTGGCTTTGCTCAAAAATTAACACAAAAGACCCGGTCGATCACTTTTTCCTCTATTTTGAGAACCTTTCAAATGAACCCATTAAGGTGGGCAGATATATCGTTCCCGTGGGCGGTACAGTTAGCGTAGGCTCATTTGGTTCAACCGGTCCCGATGGTGGCTTTGGGGTTTATTATAACCTTGAAACAGAGAGAGACTACTATGTTGATATGCTTGCCCTTTCAACATTGTTAACAAAGAGTGAGCTTAATAATGTTAACAGCAAAATCAAAAACTACAATTGGTGGGATCCAATATTTAATTGCATTTTCTTCTCTGTTCGTGCTTGGAATGCAGGCGGCGGAAAGCAGTTGCCTATTATTGTTTTCCCGTCACTTATGCGCCGTATAATTAAGAATAATGGTGCTGCTTATGAGCCATTTGATCTTTACAAGGGTAATCCCCATCCTGTTTATAAGCAAACACATCTTCCTAAATAAAAAGTGAAACAAAACCGCAAAAGTTTTTAGGCTTTTGCGGTTTTGTTGTTTGTGAGATCTATAAGAAAAGAAACTGAAAGAATTATTTTACAATTTATTTCATTGTGATATATCCTGCCTGTGCGACACATTTTTGTCCCTCGTCGGATAATATCCAGTCAAGGAATCTTCCACCGACATTTTCCTCGTCGCCTTTTTTAATAACACCATAATAATTTGTTGTGAAAGGATAAGCTTCACTTCTTATGTTGTCGTCTGTGGGTGCGATACCGTCAATGGCAATAGTTTTAATGTTGTCGTTTTTATATAAGGTATCAATGTAATATCTATAGGTGTAGCCAAGGCTTGCCGGTTCATTTTCATACTCAGCCACAGTGTCAACAAGCTCACCCATGCCCACAATAATTTTTATGTTTATTGGGTCAATCATGTCGCTGCCGCCCATTACAAGGTTTTCCATGGCAGTTTGTGAGCCGGAGTTCTTTTCGCGCTGGAAAGCTCTTATTTTTTCGTCCTTACCACCGACTTCCTTCCAGTTGGTGATTTTGCCGGAGTAAATATCACGAATTTCCTTGACGGTTAAAGAATTAACAGGGTTATCCTTATGGGTGATGAAAACAAAAGCATCATAGCAAACAGGCTTTTTAATTAAGGTGACTCCTGCCTGCTTAGCCTGAGACAGCTCCTCATCTGATGGCTCGGTTGCAATAACAAGGTCAACACTTCCCATAGCAATAAAAGCGTCTAAGCCATAGTGAACATAGTTTTCCGCCGTGTTTTCACTGTTTATTAAATTTTCATAAGCATAGTGGGTGGTGCTAAATTGCACAAATTGATTAGCTGAGGTGTCAAGAAAGCCTAAGTGCTGTCTTGCAAATTCAATTGCCATTGGTACGCACACCGTTGAGCCGTCAATATAGGGATAGCTTCCCTTGTTACATTTGTTATATTCGTACCCGTCATCTTCTTTAAACTTTTTGATTTCTCCAAGCTTAAAGGGTGAATCGGTGACAATTTGCTGCCAATTATCATTTCTTGTAATTTCCTGGTTAATAGCACCCCATGAGCCTGTTTGGTCCGGTGTACCTGTTTTCACGCTCACTAAAAGCTTCACTATATTGTCTTGATAGTGTATGGTGCAATAGGTAAAGCCCACAGTGATAAGTGCCATAACAAGGCTCACGGCAATAAGCTTATATTTTTTCAAAATTCCTACATCAATTATAGCATAGACGCATCTCACACTAAGAGTAATAAGAGATAGCTGAAAAAGAAAATAGTCGTCGTTATAATATAAAGAGTAGGCTTCCTTCGCGTTTAAAAGACGAATTACAAAAACTAAAGAGAAAATTACGGTGCATATAACAGGCGATATAACAGTGGCATAGGGCTTAATATCTGTCTTTAGTCGCAAAACAAAATCTAAGATTAAAGGCAGCAGCAAGGGTGCAAAGCATAAAATATCAGGTATGTCAAAGTCTATGCCCATGGTGTCGCTAATAGTTATGCCACCGGCTAAGACAGCAACTCCTACGATGGCGATAATATGCAGCAAGGTTAAAATCAGAATAAATAAACAGGTTTTTTCTTTGGTTAAATGGGTTTTGGTTTTTTCGTTCATGGTATTACCCCCTTGTTTTATTGTAATTTAATTATAGCGAGTAAAAAAACGCTTTACAATACTTTATGAGGATACTTAAGGAAATCGTAAGGAATGTGGAAAATAAAAAAATAGCAGACTCAAAAGAGACTACTATTTTAGGGGAATATTCAATTGAATGAGAACTTGAGATTGGTACTGGGAAATTATATATGAAAGATAGAAAACAAGCCCCGATGCAAATAAGCTTATTGGAATGAAAGCATATTTTTTAGCTTTAACAACATCCTTTAAAGTGAGCAGAATTCTAAAAGAACAAAGCCAAAGACTAATTTCTGTGCAGTCGATAAAATGAGCAGGGCTAAACTCAAAGGCAATTATATATATTATTACCGGAAGAAAACAAGCAAACATCAACGCAAAATGGTTGATATTAAATTTGTTGTCTATAAGCAGTTCAATCACAAAGGGCAATAAAGTGAAAATAAAAAATATAAGTCCGGAGGTTGTTTTCAAAGCTATGAATGAGCATAGGCAGTAAACTGTAGCTGTTCCAACAAAAAGCAACAGCTTTGACTGCCTGTTAACACAAACATTTTTCATCTGATCACCTCTTGATTTGAATTATAACAGAAAACTGTATAGTTAACAATACTCTATGCTCGTTTGTAAGAAAATTGTAATAAATACTATGCTAATAAACATATAGTAAAAACCAAAAAAATCGCTTTTATTATATGATATTTTTAAATTTTTCAACTAACTCCTTAGCTACCGTTATAGTGTCCTCATGTTTCCTTTCGCTGCCTTTATAAACCTGGGTGAAGCTAAATTCAAAATCACGAAGCTTTTTTTGGAACTCTGTGGTTTCATAATCATTTCTTTCGTTGTGGTTAAATGGTGTGTCGGAAATGTGGCGAATGTCTTCACCGAAGTTTGATCTTAACTCGTTAAAGAACATTTGCCAGCGAGGAAGATAGAAGTCCTTAATAAGACCTGACCACTCACGCCACGCATAGTCGAAAAGCTCGTTGTTTTTATAAGGACCCCAAATAGTGAGAAGGGTGATTTCATTTTGTCTGAAAATATCCTTGTGTTCGTCGCAGCAGGCGTTGGCGAGAGCCTCCTTTATGTGAGTGTCAAAGCTAAGCTCATCTCTTGTTGCGAGAAGTCGGTCAACATTTAAAAGCAGACTTTCAAACAGTGAGCAGTTTTCTTCAAAGAGAACCTTATCGCCGTATCTGAAGCTTTCCATTATGGCAAAGTACACCTCTTTAGCTTTATTGGAAAGCACCTGCCTTAAAATATCGCAAACATCAAATTTATAGCCGTCAGTTGTGGCTTTTTCGGCTTTAAGAAGCTCGGTGAGCGCCGAAAAAAGAACCTTGTTGTCATATCTTAGCTCCACATGGTCGTTAGGCGCAGTGTGGTAGTGGGTTGTTGAGGGTCTTGCGGCAATAATTGAGCTTGTTTCTCTGCCAATACACTTAGTGTTATAGCAGCTGTCTCTCAGGGCAAATACTGCGTTTTTAAGGCATTCTTCATCGCTGCCGTAACGCCTTTCGGCATAGTCACACAGCCACTGGCTAAGATTTACCGCTTTTTCCTGAGTTATGGTGTGGAAAGCTAAATCATAGTAAAGAGGATTTTGGAAAAAGCCTTCCATAAAAAGTCCTGTACCCACAATTGATGGGTATTTTTCTTTTCTGGCAGCATATTGATTTTCGCTTAAAAGCTCCGCTGAGCCATGAAGTGAGTTTCTGTCACCGAAGTTATGTAAAGTGCCGCAAATAAAGCTATAGCCCCAAAAGCCTTTGTGAGCTTCGCTTTTACTGCCGTCAAGGTCAAGAATGAGAAGCTTATCCTTATCTACAGCCTTAACTATCTGCTCACGAAGTGACCAGCCTTGCATGACCCAAACAGCCTCACTGTCAAAGTCGGTGAACATTTTAGAGATAGTTTTGCCAACGCTGTTTAAATATTCGTCGCCGTCAACAGGTGGCTCATTTTCGTGGAACGGGTCAGAAGCATAATAGTGGTACGCACCGAAAAGCTCCTTTTGCTTTTCTAAAAGTGCTCTGCCGAATTTAGAAAAGTTTTTGTCTAAGGGGTCAAACTGACAAGTACCGGGAAAACCGCACCAAGAGGGCAGGTTTTGAAGCTTCGAGTCAGGAAAAATTTGGCTCATAAAAGCCGGAATATGACCTGCAAAGCCTTGCTGAATAGGTGTCATGCCAAGGGACACCTGACGGCTGATAATTTTTTTGCCGAGTTCGAGACGCTTATCGATATATTTTTTGTCGGGAATAGGCATAAAGGAGTCTAAGTTAGTCATCATCTGCCACGGATAATATGATGGACCTGCCACGAAAGAGAGTGCCTTTTCTTCGCTAATGCCAAAGTCAAGAAGGGTATAGAAAATCGTAGCTTCATTACCTACAACACTAAGGGGCATATTTATGCCGTTCATAGCCATAAAGTCAATTTCCTTTTCCCAGTCCTCCCACTGCCAAGAGCGCATAGAGTAGCTAAGTGTGCAGTAATTGAGATAAGCACGCTTCTCCTGGTCAATAATATGAAGTGTAGTTTCGGTGGGGACAGGGGCATCAACTACATTGAGCTTAGTGTTTCCGCAGTGAGCATAGTTGACCTTGCAATATTTTTTTAAATAGGCATAATAGCCCATAGCAAGACTGATTTTACAGTCACCTTTTATATGTACCCTGCCGTCATTTTCGCTGATTTCGTAATAGGCTTTGCCGCAGCGTCTGTCTGTAAGTTCAAGAGAAAAACGCTCAGCAATTTCAGGTGTGTTTCTTTTAATAAGATTTATCATTGCTATATCACTCCTTAGCAATCGGAAAAATTTAAACAATTATATCAAATATTCTTTTTGAAGTAAAGCCATTTAGTTTATTCTTTAGTTTTAGCTGTTTCTAAATTCCTTAGGTGTCTCTCCTGTGTATTTTTTAAAAAGCTTTGTGAAATAGTTGCTGTCTGCAATTCCGCAGCACTGCGCCGTTTCGCCAATTGACATATTGGTGCTTTTAAGAAGAAGCTTTGCCCTGTCAATTCGGCAGATGTTTATATAATCGGTGAGAGGGGTACCGGTCTGTTTTTTAAACTGTGATGATAAATAAGCTGCGTTTACATTTACTTGCTCCGCCAAAGCGCTTAGAGTTAAGTTAGCCGTTAAATCAAAGTCGATTATTGCTATAACCTTTTGTATGGCTGATGAATAGCCTTTTAGATTTTGTTTTTTTGTCAGCTTACAATATTCGGCAGCCATATTTTTGCATAAAGAGGATATTTGTACCCATGAGGTGATATTCTCGATTTTTTTGGCGAAATTCGAGGAAAGGCGGTCAATGTGAATAGGGTGTACTCCGCTTTGCTCGACTGCCTTTCTCATTAGAGTGTTTAGTATAATAAGATAGTTTTTAGCGTTTCTTATTGGCTCTGCGGCTCTATGCTCTATGTTTGCCGGTGTGAAAAGGGAAAGCATAGTTTGTACTTGGTGAGCTTTGCCCTGCTTCACAGCTTCCATAAGCTTATTTTCGCTTTGGTAGCGTTTTTCAACTATGCTTAAATTAAAGTCGTCGTGGCTTTTCGGTGACTCAAAAAAAGCACTGTATACGCTGTCGGAATTTTTAACCGCCTTAATATCAAAATTATCCCTTATAAATGAGTCCTTGCCCCACATTTTCTCGCCCAGAACCTGCAAAGGTGTGAAAAGAATATGGTCGTCTGCTATATAGTTGACACTGCTGAAGTACCTTTCAAGGCTCGGCAACCACTCAGGGTTGATTTTCCGGCTTTTGGTCTGCTTTAAAAGCTTTTCATAGGATATTTCCCTTTGAGTGTAAGGGCCTATCATTATCAGCTTTTCCTTTTGGCTGTCAGGCAGACGAAAAAACACATAACAGCATAGAAATTCATCTGTAAGCTTATATATCGTATTGCTTTTTATGTGTTTAAATATTTGAGCTATGGCCTTTTTTTCGTCGTAATCACTATCGAGAAGTTTTCTTATGCCACCGTCAAGATTTGAAAATTCAGGACATTCTCTGTCAATAATATTATACGGAAATCTGAATTCCTCAATGAGCCTTAGAAAAAAAGAAAGCTCAGATGAATAAAGCATAGTATCACCTCATTCTTAAATTACACAAATAAAACTGCGCTATGTTGATATTATTGTATAAAAGCAGGGAAAAATCAATAGAAAATATAAAAATTTTACTAAAAACACAAAAATAATACTAACTTTTATTTGCACTGTGATTTATAATATAATCAAGCTAAGATATAAAGCCGTTTTCAAGCGGAGAAAACTATATTAAAAACGCAAAAGGAGAAATTATTTATGAGACAGATTATCAGCCTTAACAGAAAATGGGCATTCACAAAAATGGCAGACAAAGCTCCCGAAGCTATGCCTGTTAATTGGGACTTCGTAAACTTGCCCCACACTTGGAATGCTATTGACGGTCAGGACGGAGAAAATGACTATTACAGAGGCAAGTGCTTTTATGCTAAAACTCTTGTGAAGTCCGATTTTCCCTCTTCAGACAGATATTATCTCGAATTTAAGGGCGCAAACTCAATTGCCGAGGTTTTCATCGGCGGCGAAAAGCTCGCTCACCATGAGGGCGGTTACAGCACATGGAGAGTAGATATAACAAACCACCTTACAGAGAACACTTTGCTTGTAGTCAGCGTTGACAACAGCGATGGTGTGCCTGTATATCCTCAAATGGCAGACTTCACCTTCTATGGTGGACTTTACAGAGATGTTAGCCTTATTGCAGTGTCAGACAGTCACTTTGACCTGGATTATTATGGCGCACCCGGCATAAAGGTTACACCTGTAGTTGACGGAAATAAGGGCGAGGTTGAAATTGAAACTTTCCTTACAAATGCTAAGGATAATCAGCAGGTTCGCTATCTTATTAAAGACGCAAAGGGCAACACTGTTGCTGAGGCCTTTGGCGGAACTAAAGTAAACTTTACTATTGATAATCCTCATCTTTGGCACGGCAGAAAAGATCCCTATCTATACACTGCTGAAGCTGAGCTTATTGAAGATGGCAACGTACTCGACAATGTTAGCGCACGCTTTGGTTTGAGAAAGTACGAAATTGATCCGGAAAAAGGCTTTATACTCAACGGTGAAAAATATCCTCTCAGAGGTGTGTCACGCCATCAGGATCGTTGGGGCGTGGGCAACGCATTGACAAAGGAGCATCATCAGGAGGATATGGAGCTTATTATGGAGCTTGGCGCAACTACAATTCGTTTGGCTCACTATCAGCATGACCAGTATTTCTATGACCTTTGCGACGAAAACGGCCTTGTAATTTGGGCGGAAATTCCCTATATTTCAAAGCATATCCCCGAAGCAAAAGAAAACACAGTTTCACAAATGAAGGAGCTTATTGCTCAAAACTATAACCATACGTCAATTGTTGTTTGGGGTCTTTCAAATGAAATCACCATGAACGGCTATGACGAAGATCTTATTGAAAACCACAAGATATTAAACGACCTTTGTCATGAATGGGACAAGACTCGTCTGACAACTATGGCTTGTGTTTCAATGTGCGATATAAATGACCCCTATGTGCAGATTCCCGACACAGTGTCATACAACCACTATTTCGGTTGGTACGGTGGAGACACATCTATGAACGGACCTTGGCTTGACAATTTCCATCGTCAATTCCCCAACATTCCCATAGGCATGAGCGAATATGGCTGCGAAGCTCTCAATTGGCACACATCAAAGCCGACTCAGGGCGACTATACCGAGGAGTACCAGGCATATTATCATGAAGAGCTTATCAAGCAGCTTTACACAAGAGAATATCTTTGGGCGACTCATGTTTGGAATATGTTTGATTTCGGTGCTGATGCAAGAAATGAGGGTGGCGAAAACGGTCAAAACCACAAGGGCCTTGTTACCTTCGACAGAAAGTATAAGAAGGACTCATTCTATGCATATAAGGCATGGCTCAGCGACGAAAAGTTTGTTCACATCTGCGGTAAGCGTTATGTGGACAGAGTTGAGGATGTAACTAAGGTCACTGTTTATTCAAACCTTGATGAGGTTGAGCTTTTCGCAAACGGTGAGAGCCTTGGCAAGCAAAAGAGCGATGTACACTTCTTCTATTTTGATGTGCCTAACAAGGGTGAAACTGTTCTCACAGCAAAAGCAGGCGATTGCACAGATGAAAGCTTCATTCGCAAGACAGAAACCTTTAACGAAGATTACAGACTTAAGGAAAAGGGTGCTGTGCTTAACTGGTTTGATATAACAGAGGTTGAGGGGTACTATTCACTTAACGATAAAATGAGCGATGTGCTGAAAAGCGACGAGGGCAAAGCTTTATTTGCAGGCATGATGTCTCAAATGGGCAAGGACGGCGTTGCCGGCTTTGAAATGAGCGAAAACATGATGCAAATGTTGGGTGGCTTTACAGTTATAAGACTGACATCAATGCTCGGTATGGCAAACATCAAAATGACAAAGGAACAGCTTTTAGGCTTAAACGCTCAGCTGAATAAAATTAAAAGAGTATAAAAAAGTATAATAAAAGCACACCGGGGTGTAACGACCATCAAATTGTTAGTTTTTAGTCTAACTTTTGGCTGTCACATCAACCGGTGTGCTTTTTAGTAATTAAATAATAAGAAATAGGAAAAAATGGGAATAAATCCCGTAAATAGCAGGTCTTATTCTATTATTCCGCCGCCGACAACAACATCTTCGTCATAAAGAACAACCGCTTGACCTTTTGCTATGGCTCTTTGTGCCTCGTCAAAAACAACATGGATATGACTTTCATCGATTTGAGTTACTGTCGCCCATTGTTCGCGGGCATTATAGCGGATTCTTGCTTTACATCTGATAGGCTCAGAAAGGCTTTCATAGGCGATGAGATTAACCTCTCTTGCTTTAAGCTCCTTTGAAAAAAGCTCTTCGTTGCTGCCAAGAACCACCGTGTTGTCTTCAGCGCTCTTTGACTGCACAAAGGCAGGCTTTCCGAGAGCTATGCCAAGACCTTTTCTTTGACCGACAGTGTAGTGGATTATGCCTTTATGCTGACCTAATACAGTGCCGTCGGAGCTGACAAAGTTACCCTTTGGCAAGGTATAATCAAGGCGATTTTCAATAAAAGCAGCATAATCACCGTCAGGAATAAAGCAAATGTCCTGACTGTCATGCTTTCGGGCATTGACGAAGTTCATTTTTTCGGCAAGGCTGCGAGCATCGGTTTTTGTCATGTTGCCTAAGGGGAAAAGTGTATGGGAGAGCTGATGCTGAGTGAGAGTGTAAAGCACATAGCTTTGATCCTTGCTTTCATCTATGCCTTTTTTTAAAAGGTACCTGCCACTTTTTTCGTCAAATTCCACTCTTGCGTAATGACCGGTTGCTATATAGTCAAAGCCCTTTTCAAGAGCACTGTCTAAAAGCTTGCCGAATTTTAAGTTCTTGTTACACTCAAGGCAAGGATTTGGAGTTTCCCCCTTAAGGTATGAAGAAATAAAAGATGAGATTACATTTTGCTCAAATTCATCATAGTAGCTGTAAATTTCAAAGGGTATTCCTAAGGTGTCGGCAACCTTTTTGGCATCAAGGGCATCCGATGAAGCTTTAGTTTTATCCTCATCGTAAAATCTGCAATTTACACCTGTTACATCGTAGCCATTGGATTTCAGAACATAAGCCGAAACCGCACTGTCAACACCGCCACTCATACCGACTAAAACTTTTTTTGCCATAGAAATGCCTCCTTTTGATAATACCCTACAATTATATAAAGTCACCGCTTACTTGTCAAGAAAGCGGTGATATTTACCTATTAAAAATCCAACTGCTCGTCGGGAATATCCGAAGCGTTAATATAGGGCAGTATAACGGTGAAATCTGTGTAGTCAGCGGTGCTTTTCGCTTTTATGGTACCGCCGTGAAGCTCAGTGAGCTGTTTTGCGATTGCTAAGCCTAAACCTGAGCCACCTGTTGATGAGGTACGGGAGGTATCGGCACGGTAAAACTTGTCAAACAGCCTTTCAAGCTTTTCTTCGCTTATTTCGTCGCTTTTGTTGCGGAACTTGATTATAACTCTGTCTCGTCGGATTCTTGCTCCGATTCTGATAACTGTGTTTTCATAGGAGTAATTGACAGCGTTTTTTAAAAGGTTATCGAATACTCTTGCGATTTTATCCGAGTCGGCAAACATGACAATATGCTCAATAATATCAATATCTACGCTGAGATTTTTTTCGCTGAGCATAGGATAAAACTCGTCTGTTATTTGAGCTATCATCATGTTAAGGTCTATACGGTTTTTCTCAAGGGTAATATTATGTATGTTGAATCGAGTAATTTCAAAAAATTCGTTTATAAGCTGTTCAAGGCGATAAGCCTTTTCCAAGGCTATGCCGGTGAATTTTGCTCTTTGCTGAAGGGGTAGCTCAGGACATTCGTCGAGAAGGGTCAGGTATCCGATAACTGAGGTCAATGGCGTTTTTAAGTCGTGGGCGAGATAAAGGACAAGGTCATTTTTCTTATTTTCTGCCTCAATTGCCGCTTGTCTGCTTTCAACCACACTTAGCTTTATGTCACGAAGCTTAATTTCCACATCACTGTAGCTTTTAGGAAAAGACTCAAATTGAGCGTTTGAGTCGAGAAAGGTGTTAAGGCTTTTATAGGTTTTGTTAAAAAGAGAGAGCGTTATTATAGAGTAGATAAAGCAGTTAACAACAAAGACCGCACCAAAAACAGGCAGAATTAAAACATAACTGTTTGAGTAGAGAAAAACTTCGCCGGATTTTCCGAAAAGATCCCGTAATATTGGGGCAAGCATTTCGGTGTATATCTCAGGCTGCTGAAGGATAAACAAAAACACTATGACATAGGCTATTATGATTCCTAACAGGCAAATTCCGTTCCAACGCAGAAAATCGTTTATTATGCGAAGAGCAATACTTTTAGTTTGTTTTGGCTTGCGGTTCTTCTTTTTATTTTCTTTTTTAGTTTTCTTTTTCAATTTTATATCCAACTCCCCACACAGTTTTAATGAACTTAGGATTTTTTGATCTTTCGTGCATTTTTTCTCTGAGTCGTCTTATATGTACCATAACAGTGTTGCTGCTGTCAAGATATTTTTCACCCCAAACGGTTTCAAAAATTTCCTGAGTTGATACGACTCTGCCCAGGTTATTACACAGTAGCCACAATATGCCAAACTCAATAGGGGTCAAGTCTAATTCTTCGCCGTAGAGCTTGCAAATGTGAGTAGAGTTGTTGACTTCAAGACCGGATATTTCAATTATGTCCTTATCGCAGACAGTGGTGTTATATTGATAAAACCGTCTTATTTGCGCTTTAACTCTCGCCGTCAGCTCAAGAGGGTTAAAGGGCTTTGTCATATAGTCGTCAGCTCCGAAGGCAAGACCCGATATTTTGTCCGCATCGGTATTTTTAGCTGTGAGCATAATAACCGGGAAATTATATTTTTCTCTCATCTTTTGGCACAGTGTGAATCCGTCCACTCCGGGGAGCATAACATCAAGCACAGCAAGGTCGAACCTTTCTTTTTCGATTTTATCTAAAGCGTCATTTCCGTCATAAGAGCAAACGACTTCAAAGCCTTCATTCCTAAGATATAAGCCTATAAGGTCGGCAATTTCTTTTTCATCGTCAACGACAAAGATTTTCATACATCCACCTCTTTAAAATACTACAATAAGTATAACATAGACGGCCAAAAAAGCAATGTTTTTAATCCTTAAGATTATCTTAATTTTTTCCTTAACATAGATGAAATTTAAGCTATTCATAAATTAGTTGCCCTATAATTTAAAATTATAAAAAATCTTTAATAGGGCTTTATTTTTCTTTGGTTTTGTATTATGATGTATATGTATAACTATATTTTGTTAAAAAGGTGAAAAGAAAGGATAAATAATTATGGCAAGAATACTTATTGTTGATGACGATGTTTCAATAGCTCAGCTTATATCCGATGCCCTTGAGGATGAGGGCTTCAATACGGTTATAAAAACCGACGGCAAGAGTGCATATGACTATATAATGGATAACGCCTCTCGAATATCTCTTATAACATTAGACATTATGATGCCTGAGCTTTCGGGTATGGATCTTTGCCGATTTATAAGAGATAAGGTCAGCTGTCCCATTATATTTGTTTCGGCTAAGGGAAAGACTATTGACACAGTTTTAGGTCTTGAAACAGGCGCAGACGATTATATTTCAAAGCCCTTTGTGGTTGAGGAGTTTGTTGCAAGAGTAAAAGCACATTTAAGGCGAGAAAAGAGAAACACCTTTGAGCCTCAGGACGGAGTTATAAAAGTTGGAGATATTGAAATACGCATAGGCTCATATGAGGTTTTCAAAGACGGCAAAATGATACCCTTTTCAACAAGAGAGTTCCAGCTTCTTCAGTACCTTATGGAAAACGCCGGAAGGGTACTCACAAGGGAGCAAATATTCGGTCATGTTTGGGACACAGAGTTTGGCGATATTGGTACTGTTGCCGTTAATATCAAAAGCATAAGAGATAAAATCGACCCTGAAAACGAATATATTAAAACTGTTTGGGGTGTAGGATACAAATTTGTTAAGGTAAGCAAATGAAACAAATAAATAAAACTAACATACTTTTGGTTCTAATTATTCTCGGAGTTATTGCTGCTTTTGCCTATTCATATAACGCATATGTCACAACTGTTGTTGCGGACGAAATGTATAACGATAGAGATATTCTTTACAGCTATAACAATGAGATAATATCAAAGCTTGTTGATGAGGAGTCAATTGCCGGCTGGTCTGAGATAGTTGAGCAATATGAGGATGTAGTTATAGTTATAGAAAACAGCTCAAATAAGGTTGTTACAAAATCCATTGGCAGAACATGGTCTACCCTTGATGTTAAAGTTCAAACTCCTTTTGAATATCATGGCGAAGCCTACCTTATAAAAACATCGGTGTATTTTTTAAGAGATTATGTCAGCGATGTTAGAGTAATGGTTAAATTCATATTTATGGAGTTTCTTATAGGCTTGTCTGCGCTGTGCTTTTTAATTTTTGTTATTTATCTTATTATGCTTCGCCCTTACAGGGGACTTTACAGAGCAATTGAAGAATATGACAAAACCGGAAAGCTCAAAAGGATTACTCTTAAGGGCTATGCCGGAAAT
The DNA here is from genome assembly GCA_964458915.1 of uncultured Faecalibacterium sp. Taxonomy (GTDB): domain Bacteria; phylum Bacillota; class Clostridia; order Oscillospirales; family Acutalibacteraceae; genus UBA6857. The sequence continues at coordinate 2,179 of CAYWKY010000018.1, read as the reverse complement.
GTATATAACAGATTTATATCCTTGACGGAAAATTTTGAGCGTGAGCAAAAAAATCAGCAAAGGATAATAGCCTCAATTTCTCACGACATAAAAACACCCTTAACGTCTATTATGGGCTATGCTGAACAGCTTAAGAAAGACAGCATATCTGAGGAAAGACGCAAAAGGTACCTTAACACGGTGTATGACAAAAGTCTGGAAATTCAGCAGTTAGTAGATGAGTTTGACGAGTATTTAAGCTTTAATATGTCCGGCTCACTCAGAAGAGAAGAAATTACTGCTGAGGATATAAGAAAGTGTGTAATATATGAATATGCTGATGAGCTTGAAAATAACGGTGTTGATTTCACTGTAAACAATTATGCTGAGTACGCCACAGCTTTTATTGACAAGCAAAAATTTAAGCGAGTCTTCGGCAATATTTTTGCTAACTCATTAAAGCATTTTAAATCGGATACACGCATGATAGATATGGATATTACCTGCGACAAGGAAAAGATTTTCTTTGAAATCGGTGACAGCGGTGAAGGTGTTGAGCAAGAAAAGCTTGATATAATTTTTGAGCCTCTTTATACCTCGGATCAGGGCAGAAAGGTGGCAGGCTTAGGCCTTTCAATTTGCCGTGAGATAGTATACAGTCATGATGGCAAAATATATGCAAAAAAATCTAAATTCGGCGGTCTTGCAATTTGTATAGAGCTTGATCGAGTTGATAAAAAAGAAAAGCTTACTAAGATCTTAAAAAAGTCGGCGAAAGGTTAATTTATGGCAATTAAGAAAAACGATGAGATAAAACTGACTATTGACACATTAACGTCTATGGGCAGTGGTTTAGGAAGATATGATAATATGGCGGTTTTTACAGAGAATACTGCTCCGGGAGATGAGATAATCGCACATGTTATCAAGGTGAAAAGGAACTATGCTGTGGGTAAAATTAAAAAGATAATTAAGCCTTCAAAGGATAGGATAGTCTCCGATTGTGAGGTTTCGGCTCAATGTGGCGGTTGTAGCTACAGACATATTAAATATGAAGCAGAGCTTAGAGAAAAGAAGCAAAGTGTCACCGATGCCATGCAGAGAATCGGCGGTATAGAAAAAGAGGCAGCCGATATTCTTCACATAGCTCAGCCTCTTCACTACAGAAACAAGGCGCAGATACCCTTAAGCCTATCTCCTGACGGAAAAATTCAGGCGGGCTTTTATTCAAAGCGTAGTCACAGAGTAATTGACTGCGACGATTGCAAGCTTCAAATGAAAGAATTTTCGCCTATTATAAACGCTGTTAAAAGGTATATTGCTGAAAATCCTGTGACAATATACGATGAAGCCACAGGCAAAGGTGCGGTAAGGCATATATATTTAAGGCGAGGCGCAAAAACAGGGGAAATCATGGTTTGCCTTGTAATTAATGCTGACTCTTTGCCAAGACAAGACCGACTGATTGAATCGCTGATTAGTACCGACAAAAACATAAAATCTATAGTTCTTAACATAAACAAAGAGGACACAAATGTGGTTTTAGGCAAGAAATGTGTCACTATTTACGGCAAGGATTATATTGAAGACCAGCTTCTTTCCCTTAGATTTAGAATTTCTCCCTTATCTTTTTATCAGGTTAATCCTGAGGGCACAGAGATACTTTATTCCAAGGCGAGAGAATATGCTTGCCCGGTACCCGGCGAAACCCTCCTTGACCTTTACTGTGGTGCCGGCACAATAGGACTTACCATGGCAAAGGATGCGAAGGAAGTTATCGGCGTTGAGGTTATTCCCGAAGCTATTGAAAATGCGAAGCAGAACGCAGAGCTTAACTCCATTACAAACGCAAGATTTATTTGCGACGACGCTTCCGGTGCGGCAAAGACTCTTTATGATGAGGGTATTCGTCCAAATGTGGTTATACTCGACCCACCGAGAAAGGGTTGCAGCAGAGATGTGCTTGAAACTGTGGCAAGCATGAGCCCTGACAGAGTGGTTTATGTTTCCTGCGACAGTGGCAGTCTTGCAAGAGATTGCAAGATTTTTTCTGAGCTGGGTTACGAGGTGAAGGAGTATACGGCAGTGGATATGTTTCCGAGAACGGTGCATGTGGAGACAGTCTGTTTGCTGACAAGAAAAGATAAATAATAGGCTGAAAAGTGCTGAAATAGAGGGATTCCGAGTGTAAGTCTAATTT
>CAYWKY010000017.1:0-15651 GCA_964458915.1 uncultured Faecalibacterium sp. | reverse complement strand
TGAATGAGCTTGGCTTTGATTGTCATGCGGCTTCAGTCGGCCCTGTGTCAAGCGCATGGGATCGTGCTTGCGAATTATACGCTCAGCTTACAGGCACTTGGGTTGATTACGGCAAGGCGCACAGCGAAAGATGCTCACACAAGCAGTTTGGCAGAAATTATAACACTCCCCTTGTTGAAGACTGGTCGGCGAAGAATAAAATCCATCTTATCGGCCACTCCTTCGGTGGTACAACAATAAGAATGCTCGCCCACCTTTTAACCTATGGCGCACCTGAAGAAGTTGAGGCAAGCGGGCCTAATGTTTCTCCACTGTTCAAAGGCGGTAAAGGCGATTGGGTTTGCTCCTTGACAGCAATTTGCACACCTCTTAATGGTACCGCTGCCCATGACACTGTTGTCAGATACAGGCTTCAAAACTTTTTAAGATATGCTACATATTTTTACACCGGCGCTCTTGGCAGAACTCCCCTTAACGGTACTCTTGTAGATTTTCATCTTGAGCAGTTCGGACTTTCTAATACCCCCGGCGAAAAGGATTCTTCCCCTTTCAGTGACGCTGTTAAAAGAGTTAACGACTCAAACGACCATGTGGAATATGATATGTCGCCTGAGGGTACCAAAATAATAAACGACAGAATTGAAATTACACCTAATATTTTCTATTTTTCTTATCCTTACAACTCAGTCAAAGAGACAAAAAGCGGAAAAATTCACTTCCCATCTTATACAAAATTTCCTTTTCTTTCTCTGACAAGTGCTTTAATGATAAAGGACATTAAAAGCCACTCTGACACTCCCGAAAGCAAGCTTCAGCTTTATAATGACGGGTTAGTTGACACCTTTTCTGCCACTCACCCACACGATGAGCCGCATTGCGTTTGGGATCAGCAGACAAAAATCAAGCCGGGTATTTGGCATATTATGCCCATAACTCAAGGCGACCACGGAACAGCTATTGGACTTTTTGAGTCGAAAGAGACAACAAAAAAGTTTTATGAAGATTTAACGGATATTATTTTTATGGCTGAAAAAGCCTGCGACGAAACAAAAGAATAATCAAAAATATAAAAATCAAGGGTTTCTTCGGACAAAAGTCCTAAAGAAGCCCTTAATTGTTTTAGCTCTATAATAAATGTTTTGGATAACTAAGTAGAGCCTACAAAAAGCCGTCACATAAACAGTATCAAAGAGGAATTACTCTCAATGTACCGAATATGTAACGGCTTAAAATTTTATCTTTTATTCATCGTCTGTGTCAATGTGGTTTCTTGTTTCGCTTTCTTCGTCATGCTTCATTATAGTGGCAAAGCGCAACAACTGTTTTAAAGAGCTGACACCAAGCTTTGAATAAATATTTCTATTATGAAAACGAATAGTTGATTCTTTAAAGCCAACTAACTCTATAATCTCTTTGACAGTTTTGCCCTCAAGATAATAATCGAAGACCAGTCGTTCCTTTGCTGTCAGCGATTGAATACCTAAAAGGAACTGCTTATAATCGTCCGGATCAACCTCATTTTTTCGAGAATAAGCAAGCCTCTCATTCTCTTTTGCTGTTTCATCAAATTTGCTTTGAAGCTCACTTACAGCTGTGACAGCGTCTATCTTTTCACGGCGCAATCGGTTTAATTCGTCTTCGTTGATACGGTCTTGCTCAGCAAGGAAAACAAATAAGTCTTCTATCTCTGTGGAATAGGCCGTATCTTGCACATATTCCTTTTTACGAATACTGGCAAGTGCCTTTTTTAAAGGTCGCAGATATTGCTTAGCAAAGAACATGGAAAGGCACACAGCAGCAACCGAAAAAGCCATAATCAAAATTATTACTCGCAGTGTATCAGCATACAGCATACGGTCATAGTCCTGCTTTGGTATCAACATATTTACAGCGCAGGCACAGGTACTCGGACAAAGCTGTATTTCTTTTTTTATCCCGATATATGCCACATCATCGTTTTGGTACTGAGTGAGGCCACCACCGAAGTTTTTCATATTAAAACTGCCACTGGGTTCTAAGTAGTACTCATTTAAAATGCCGGCACTAAGTGTTGTTGATTGAGATAAATCAAAGGAATCAATGCTTTTTGAAAGGCAAAAAATCGCATGCTCTAATTCGGACGGCTGAGCAAATATTTGTTTAAAATAGCCCTCGTTTAACTCAAAACCACAAATTCCGTAAAATTCGCCTTCTTCAGACAAAAGTGGTACCGTCATTAGCATCACATGTTGATCTGTACCCGGAAGAAGTATAACATCGGTAATTCGATAGCTTTGATTTAGCGGGAATTTTGCTTCAGCTTTTAAATTCTCATAATTTGGGAATAAATTTGTGCTAAATTCCAATCTCCATTTACGGTGCGGCATACAGTTGTGGTCTTTTCCGACTTTGGAAAGTCCTCTATAAAGAAGAACACGAGTGTCGCTGCCCTCTAAGCTGTTTCGCTGAAGATATATGCCGGTTCGTGAGGTCTTTGCGTTCTCTATGTTAGAGTTTATTTGTGCATCTAACATAATAAATATACCTGTGCAATCTGCCTCCCAAAGCTTGTGGCGTAGGGTATCTATTAAACATTCTTGCAAATTTTCGATATGCACTTTTGAATCATTAAGTTCATTAAAGCTTATTTTATTTTCTTCAAGATAGCCTTCTAACAAGTCAGTGGAAGAACGAGAAAGCTGAACGCTCATTAGAGCAAGTCCGTCATAATATGTTTCTATTTGACGAGAAAACACTTCCGTTTGAAATTCAAGGGTTTCATATACACGATGCTTTGTACCGGTAAAGCTCCCTATAAGAAATAAACCAACAAGCAGTAACGCACATAAGGAAATTGCCAACACGCACATATAGGCGAATAGCTTTCGCTTTAGTGTGTGTTTTTTATTTGCAATGTTAGACAATTTCATCTTGACACCGCCTTACTTAATACCTTTGAAAAGCTCCCAAAGTTCCTTTGAAAGTGCTTCAGCACTCTCACCGTTTTTATAACGCTCCGGCATGGTCTTTTGTTCTTCACGCAAAGCATCATAAAGAGAATAAACTTTACTGTAATATCCGGCAAAGGAGGGTTCACGCACAGCGACAGCAGTTTTATTAACCTCGTTTATAGTGTTATATAGATTCTTATATGACTGCGATTTAAATTCATAGTCACTAATTTTGTCAAAAGAAGCCTTGTTTGCAGGCATATATCCTGTCTCAACACAAAATTCAAGATTACGCTCAGCTTGTGTAAACCAGCGAGCAAACACAGCGCAAGCTTCTGCTTTTTGTTCTGTTGTCTTATAGGCACAAAGTCCTACGCCTGCCTGAGTGACGAGTAAATCGGTACCGTCAGCTGTTGGAGGAGGCAAAATTTGTAAATCCATAGGCTCAGATGTGTTGTCGGGATAAGTCACAGTATCGTTGTAATAAAGTATCGACGCAGATGAGCCCAGTCCTGCCATAACCTCTCCTGTCATAACCTGAGTGTTAGAATAAAGGTCAGAAACAATAATATGTCCCTTAGCTATAGCTTGAGCAAATTCCAGCCAAGACTCTTTGAGACCTTCGTTATTAAAATCATACCAACCGTCTTCTGTATAGAAATCCTTGCCGCCTTTTTCCATTGCGTTTAATTCAACGGCACGAATTGGGAAATCTAACGCACAAAAAGGCTTTCCGCCGGAATATTCATAATATTTTTCCGCAGCATCAAAGAAGCCACTCCATGTGGAAAGGCTGTCATAAGTAACACCGGTTGCTTTTGAAAAACGCTCGAACTGTGTTCCGGCTATAAAAATCAAATGTGTAGATTTTGAAACAGGGAAAACAGATAAATTTCCATCTACCATACCGTCCTCTAAAAAATCGGGAACATAAGTGCTCAATTCTTCATCGGTAAACATATCTTTCCAGTTAAGCAGGTTTTCTGCGCCTAATTCTTCGGCGTTGTTATTGTGACAGAAAAACAAGTCAGGCATTTCCATAGCACCAACCTCATTGCTTTGCGCAGTGAGAAGCTTTTCTCCGATTTGTGCAGTAGAAGACATTAAGGATACATTTATAATTATACCCTTCTGCTTACCTTCGGTGCAATTAAATTCTTCCACTAAGCGATTCATTGGCGAATCTGCCTGCTCACCATATACATGCCACATAGTAAGCATAACCGGATTTTCCGGATCTAATTTTGTCTTGCCGGTACAACCGGTAAGCAGTGTCAGCAATAATAGCCCCGTTAAAAATACTACTGTTAATTTTTTCATGATTAACCTCCTTGATTTTGCTCGCCGTGAATTATCTGTCTATCACCCTATCTATAGCTGTACTTATGACAAAAAAACAGTAATTTTTTTCACTTTATACTATCAATTTGAGGGGGTTTGACGGGGACGCGAGAGCAGAAATCCCTTATAATGTAATAAGCAAGCGTATCTAAAAAGAGAGTATAAGGCCTTGCCGATTTCAGAAATTGAACGGGGTACTCTTTTATGTAAAAATAAGTTTTTACATAAAGACTCTGACAGCACGCCAATGAAGTACAGAGTCCGCCCCAAACCAACTAAAAATATTATAGCACAAGGTGTTTGGAATTTCAATCGTGAGTTGTTAATATTCAAATGAAGCTAATGTAAATTTTTATGTTTTTAATAGCAAAAAAGCATTAGCCAAAAAGCAACAAAGAGAGGAGAAAATAACCTATGAAAAACAAAGCTGTTATTATTATTTCATTTGTCCTTTGTCTTCTTTTAGCCGGATGTGTCGCAAATACGAGCAAGCAACCGGAAACAACAGAATCTGACACAATTAGCACAACTGAAAAAGAAACAAAAAAAGAAGAAGGGGAAGAACCTGACGAGCTTTATGTCTTGCGAAACAAAATCAAAAAAGCTGACTGCGTTTTAGGCATCGCTTTCGTTGATTATGAGACAAGTGAGCTTTCGCTGGAAAACACACAAATTTATTTAAATCAAAGCGAAACAATAAATGAATATCCATTTTTGCATGATATTAAAACTGTGTCTTACGACGGAATACAATTATATATATTTGTTCCGGCAAGTAGAGAAAGTGTGATTACTATTTATCCAAACAATATTACCGACGAAGGTGAGTTTGAGGTAAACAGAGAAAAAATCATTTATAAAAGTAAGCCCGGAGAACCGATAGCTCTTCGATGCAATGAACATGAGAATTATTCCAATGTTTTGGTTTCCGTTACAAACGATGATGAAGTTTATGAGTTTTATCCTATGATTTCTCTTGAAGACGGTTGGAGTGTTGCTTTAGAGGATGGCTGCTATGACTTCTCCGTAGATAATATTCTCAAATATGCAAACGACGCTTCTTATATGTTGCCGAAAAGCTATTCCGAGATTCAAGATGCTATTAATAATGGCAAAGACTTAATTTTTGCCGGAAGCTTTTATTTCTGCGATCAAATGATGCTTCGCTTTGAGCTTGGTCAGTACACCGACGATTCATATAGCGAGGACAGCTTCGTCTGTGAAAAGCAGTATGCCGTGGCTTTTAATACCACCTACTCTATGGACCCAAAAGACCACAAATGGTATGTAATCGGCAATGGACTTGTTGGCATGGGTTTAGTTAAATAACAAAAGAAAGGTTTCAAAAGTCATTTCAGTGCAGTCGATGGTGTAATATTTAATATCCCCTTGTAAATAGGCACCATCAAAAAATACTTTGTTAATATGCCGAGTTATATCGGTAAGCATAAACATTAAGCGTTGAAATTAAGTTCAAAAATAATTCGTTTGGATTAAACTTCAATGCTAAACGAAAGGAGTTATCATTATGGGACTAATTAAAGCTGGAGTTGGGGCGTTTTCAGGCGTAATGGCTGACCAGTGGAAAGAGTTTTTCTATTGCGAAGCGTTGCCTAAGGATGTTCTGATGAGAAAAGGAGAAAAGCGTGTTAGCGGTCGCTCATCTAACACAAAAGGTAACGACAATATCATTTCCAACGGTTCAGGCATTGCCGTTGCAGACGGTCAGTGTATGATTATTGTCGAGCAAGGCAAGGTTGTGGAGGTATGCGCCGAGCCCGGCGAATTCACCTATGACACATCCACAGAGTCCTCTATTTTTTCAGGCAACCTCGGAGACAGCATTAAACAGACCTTTAAAACTATAGGCAAACGATTTACATATGGCGGAGACACTGCTAAAGATCAGCGCATATACTATTTCAACACCAAAGAACTTATTGACAATAAGTTTGGTACTCCGAACCCTATTCCTTTCCGTGTCGTTGATTCAAAAATCGGCTTAGATGTGGATGTTTCGGTGCGTTGCTCCGGTGTGTATTCATATAAAATAGCTGACCCGTTGCTGTTTTATACAAATGTGTGCGGAAATGTTACTACAGAATATACCCGTGACGAATTAGACAGCCAGTTAAAAACTGAATTTGTCAGTGCTTTACAGCCGGCTTTCGGTAAACTTTCTGATTTGGAAATGCGGCCAAATCAAATTCCGACACATACAACTGAGCTTGAAGATGCAATGAATGTTACACTCTCCACAAAATGGGGAGAGCTTCGTGGATTGAAGGTAGTAAGCATCGCTCTTGGCTCTGTAACCTTGCCGGAAGAAGACGCAGAAATGATAAAGCAGGCTCAGCGTACCGCTATTATGAGAGATCCTACTATGGCAGCAGCAACTCTTGTAGGCGCACAAGCTGACGCCATGAAAGCTGCGGCATCTAATGAAGCGGGAGCTATGACCGGCTTTATGGGAATGGGTATGGCAATGAACGCAGGCGGCGGAATGAATGCACAGAATTTATTCGCAATGGGACAACAGCAACAGGCACAGCAGCAACAACAAGCTGCTCAATCAGCGTCGGCACAAAATGGCTGGAAATGCTCATGCGGAGCAGTAGTAAGCGGTAAATTCTGTCCGGAATGTGGCTCAAAGAAGCCTGAACCGGTACAAGCAGGCTCTTGGAAGTGTTCATGCGGAGCAGTGGCAAACGGCAAATTCTGCCCGGAATGTGGCTCAAAGAAGCCTGAGGATTCAGATGGTTGGACCTGTTCCTGCGGCAGTACAAATAAAGGTAAATTCTGTCAAAATTGCGGAGCTAAAAAGCCCGCAGGTGTTCCACAGTACCGCTGTGACAAGTGTGGCTGGGAACCTGAAAAAGGAACTACACCTCCGAGATTCTGTCCGGAGTGTGGAGACCCGTTTGATAACGGAGATATAATATAACAAAAGAAGAAAAGGAGAAAAAACATGGGCTTATTTGATAAGAAAAACTGCGATATATGCGGTGAAAAAATTGGTTTACTCGGTAACAGAAAATTAGAGGACGGTAATCTTTGCAAAAACTGCGCAAAGAATCTCTCACCGTGGTTTAACGAGCGTCGTCATTCAACAGTAGCAGAAATTAAAGAACAGCTTCAATATCGAGAGGAAAACAAAAACAAGGTTGCAAATTTCCGCACAAGCCGTGTTATCGGTGACTACTGGAAAGTTTTCTTTGATGACTCTAATCGCTGGATTACTGTTTCAAGAGGTTCCTCATTCGACACTGATGATAACCCCGACATTATAGATTACTCCGCAATTACCGGTTGCCGTTTCGATATTGACGAAGATAAAGATGAGCTTTATCGTGAAGGTGCCGACGGCAACAGAGAAAGCTTTAATCCTCCTCGCTATAAGTTCAATTATGACTTCAAGATTATCCTTAGTGTATCTAACCCTTATTTTGATGAAATTAAAATAAGTCTCAACAGCTCACGTGTTGAGTACTCACCTGAGCCTACGCTCCAAATTTCGATTTTCGGTCAGTCAATTACAGGCAACAATGTAAACCCGGAGAATTGCTCCGAGTACTGCCGTTATCGCAATATGTGTCAGGAAATCTGCGCAGAAATTGATCGTGTAAGAGGCGTAAATAATGGTTATGGTCAGCCGCAAGGCTACGCTCAGCAGGGCTACGGTCAGCCTCAAGGTTACGCTCAACCTCGGAGCTACGGTCAGCCCCAGGGCTTTGCTCCACAAGGCTTCAATTCACAACAGGTTGCACCAGGTACAGCACGCACATGGTTCTGCACAAGCTGCGGTACCGAAAATAGCGGCAACTTCTGCGAAAGATGTGGCAATACAAGAGCTGTTCAGGCACCACTTCGCTGTCCTTCTTGCGGTTTTACTCCGGCTCCCGGTCAAGCTATGCCCAGATTCTGCCCTGAATGCGGTGCACCTATTTCCCGTTAAGTGAAGACAAATAAAATCTGCAAAGCAGTATTATTTATGGCTTTATTCTCTTTGATTTGTAATCTGTTAGCGTGTCAAAAAGCAGCAGAAAATTCAGAACATGAGCTTTCCGAAATTACATCTGTTTCAATTTCCTGCGGACACACAAACCGCAATAACGGGTATTCATTTTGGGTACATAAGAAAGATAACTGTTGGTTATTTGATGCAGAATGTTTTACTCATAACTATGAAAAGGAAACAAGGTTTAAAGACCAAAGTCTTAATAGAAAAGACGAGGAAAAGCTTTTTTATATTTTGTCGAAAAATGCAAGCATATCCTATGCCGAAAACTACAAAAAGTCTAAGATGTCTTCTTTTCGTGCTGTAGATGATACTGTATACGCTTTTTGTCTATGTTTTTCGGATGAAAAACAATATTTAACAAATGACAGACAAAAGGATTTAGAACTATATTTTTACTGCCTTGCAGAAAAATACAGTAAGTGAATTTAAGCAAAAGGAGGAAATATTTTTGAATACATTACAAGAATATAAATGCCCTTGCTGTGGTGGTGCAATAGCTTTTGACAGCGCTGCACAAAAAATGAAGTGTCCCTATTGTGACACGCAATACGATATGGAAACCCTTGCCGGTTACGATGCCGAATTACAAAATGGTTCCGCTGATGATATGCAGTGGGAAATGGCAGGAAATCAATGGCAGGACGGCGAGAAAAACGGACTTCGCTCTTATGTGTGCAAGTCTTGCGGTGGCGAGATAGTCGGTGATGAGAATACAGCGGCAACATCATGTCCGTTTTGCGGAAACCCTGTTGTTATGATGGGTCAATTTTCAGGTGCTCTGAAGCCGGATCTTGTTATTCCCTTTAAGCTTGACAAAAAAGCGGCAAAAGACAACCTTATGAAGCATCTCACAAACAAACGCCTGCTTCCGAAAATATTTAAGGATCAGAATCATATTGACGAAATTAAAGGTGTTTATGTTCCGTTTTGGCTGTTTGATACCGGTGTAAATGCACAAGTTCGTTACCGTGCCACTAAGATTAGAAATTGGAGTGACAGCAATTATAATTACACTGAAACCCAATATTTCTCAGTTCACAGAGGCGGTACTATCTACTTCGAGGGAGTACCGGTAGATGGTTCAAGCAAAATGGCTGACGACCTTATGGAGTCAATTGAGCCTTTCGATTTATCGCAGGCTGTAAAATTCCAGACCGCTTATCTTGCAGGTTATCTTGCTGATAAATATGATGTTACTGCCGAGCAAAGCATTGAACGAGCCAACTCTCGTGTTAAAAGCTCCAGCGAGGAGGCTTTTTCTAAAACAGTGCAAGGCTACTCTTCTGTACAAGCGGAAAACAGCAATATCCAGCTTTATAACGGAAAAGCTAAATACGCCCTTTACCCGGTATGGATTCTCAACACGACATGGAACGGAAAGAAATACACATTTGCCATGAACGGTCAAACAGGCAAATTTGTCGGAGACTTACCCATTGATAACGCAGCGGCAACAAAGTGGACTATTGGCTTGACAGCAGCACTTGGCGTTGCATCATATGGTATTGTTTGGCTGTTACACATAATGGGTATACTATAAAGGAGGGGAAATAATGAAAAAGAAAATATTTGCACTTTTATTTATTGTTGTCCTCTGCTTCAGTGCTGCACTACCCGTCTTTGCAATTGAATCTGACGGTTTTGCCAATGAGTACCTTCGTGTTATAGATCAGGCGAATTTGCTAACAGACAGCGAGGAAGTGTCATTAACTGAAAAGCTTGATGAAATCAGCTTGCGTCAAAAAATGGACATAGTCGTTGCAACTACAGACAGCTTGGACGGATACACGGTGCAACAGTACGCCGACCAACTTTATGAAAGACACAACTATGGCTATGGAGACAGCAAAGATGGTCTTATGCTTCTTATTAGTATGGAAGATAATGATTGGTGCATATCTACTTGTGGCTATGGTATTACAGCCTTTACTGATGCAGGCATCAACTATATTGGAAAACAAATCACAACTAAGCTGTCTGAGGGCAACTATGTTGCTGCGTTTGAAAATTATGCAGAGCTTTGCGATGATTTTATCACCCAGGCAAGAAGCGAAAAGCCGTTTGACAATAGCAATCTTCCCCGTGAACCGTTGTCACTGATATGGATTCCCATTTCACTTTTAATTGGTTTTGTGATTGCAAAAATCATTGTTGGCAATATGAAAAATGAATTAAAGACTGTTCGTACCCAAAAAGCAGCAAACAGCTATGTAAAAAGTGGCAGTATGAACATTACCGAAAGCCGTGACTTATTCTTATATAACACGGTAACAAAAACCGCAAAACCAAAGAATAATTCTTCGTCAAGCAGCACTCATAGTTCTTCTTCGGGTACTACTCACGGCGGTGGCAGCGGTAAATTCTAATCAATCCCCCGCCAAACGAAGGCTTGGCACAATATACCTACTATATTAATTTCAGTTAAATTTCTCCCTTTGTGGTACAATAAGGCTTGATTTTCCTTGTTGTACTGCTTGGGAGATTTTTTGTGGCATTGCTATATTTATAATGGATTCTTCTTCCCCATTGTTTGTGTTATAGTCGTCATGACGAATAGTTGATCCTACTGTCTATTTTGATTCGCGGTTTAACTGTAACACAGGATTTTCTATTCTTCGCTGGTTTTTATTTATAACACAGATATGTATTATATTGCAGAAAACCAAATGGATAATCTTGTTAATTCGAAAAGACTGTGGTATAATTCATTATATCATTAAAACATAAGCATTTACATTTATTGGCAATGTTCACCGAAATATTCAAGAACTCTACTTTGTAGATGTTTTATGAGGTAATTATATTCGTAAACAGGTATAACAATAGAGGTAGCAACTGCGGTAGCAGACACAATAAATTCGATGCCATTTTGCTAAAATATACATCAGTATAAAATTAAGTCGCCTGATACATGTGAGATTTGTAATATCTATAAGGTACAAAAACTTTCATCAGAGTAACTACAGTATTTTAGTTATAAAAAATTGCGCAGAAAAATGACTAGTTCATTTTATAGGACTAATTACATGATAGAATAAATAATACAGTTTAATTATATTTACGGAGGTTGTAATATGGAGAATATGTCTTTATTTGATCTGCAAAATGATACCAGTTTACTTATGAATGAATTTTCAACCAGCGGGACACTTGATGTTATAAAAATGGATTTTATCGAAGCCGAAACCATGTCTTGGAAAGAATTGTTCTCTGGATTTGACAAATTGCATGCTATAACATATTCCTCCGGTATAAACTTCATATATCAGCTATTAGAAATGTTCCAAGAGGCAGAAATTATATTTGGTTGCGAAGAAATTATGTCATACTCTTTACAAGAAGTAATGGCATATCAATGCAAATTGATTGAACATATGCGCGAAAGTGCCAGCAAAATAAAACTCGATCTAATTTCACGCATTGAAGATAATACGCTACATTTTTTGTCGCTCGTGACATGCTTTCTCATGAAAAATTGTACCTTTTGTCTGCTGCTGATGGACGCAAACGCGTCGTTATGGGCTCTGCAAATATGTCCTTTAATGCATTCGGCGGAAATCAACGTGAAAACATTTGTTACATAGATGGAGAACGTGCATATGACTGGTATATGAATTGCTATCTCACACTGAAAGAAAACAGTACAGACCAAATATTTAAATCAGCTCTTCTTGTAGCAGACAGTGGTGAAAAATTGGAGGAACTTCCTATTTCACAAACAGTTCGTATAAAGAAAGCAATTATGTTAGAAACATCAGTAGAGCAAAAAGAAGATATCAGATTTGCCTTAGATGTAAAAAGCTTAGCAACACAGCTTGCTCCATCAGTACCAAAGCCAGATAAGAAGGGAAAAATACTGCTTTCTCCCGAAAAGATCAAGACAATCCGCCGACAAGTGGTTGCAGATTTAGCAAAAGAAAAGGAATTACGAAGCGAATATCCCCTACTGGAAGTTTTTGCCGACGAAGGTTATGTTCTTCTCAATGGAAACAATGTAGATTTGATGCCCACAAATGAAGAAATAGAGCACGATGTTTCGCTCTTTTTAAAATATATGGATGGATATGAAAAATTCCACGGTGATATATCTAGTATGCAACGCCGTTATTTTGAGTTTGCCAATTGGTTTTTTTGTTCACCTTTCATGGGTTGTATGCGTGACATGGCAGTTCGCTATAACCAAAATCTCTTGCCATATCCTGTGTTTGGATTAGTATATGGTCAAAGTAAAGCAGGGAAAACAAGCTTTCTTGAAACTCTGTTGAAGATGATGATTGGTCAAAAGACTAAACTTTCCGCACCTGATTTCACACGTTCCAGCATTGAGGGCTTAAAACGAACAGTTAAAGGAGCGCCTATTATTGTAGATGACTTAACAAATACCAGGTTTAATCAGCATGCAATTGAGACAATTAAAAATGATGATTTTGGCGTAGCGGATCATTTGGTGCATTATCCAGCTGTTGTAATTAGTGCCAACGAAGACGTAAAGGCGGTTGCCCCCGAAGTTATTCGCCGTACGGTAATCTGTCGTGTGCAGGCCGGTCTTACAAATACCGAAGTGACGCGTAGCAGTGTTGTGCGAACAGTGCAACGTGAAATTGGCACTGCATTTTATCGCGAATATATGCGTCAAATGATGGAAAAGGTCCCTGATTTGCTTGAAATAATGAAATCAGATGAGTCAGAAAGTGCACCGGATATTCTCGCAACATCATCACAAATTATCGTCGGAATTATTCGTGAATATTGTAGCGATACACTACCGGACTATATTCGCGAATTGAGTTTGGAAGATTATTTTAGCGAACGCGTCACCGGCAGTTATGCAATTAAAACAATTCAGAATGCTTGGAAAACGAGCCAAGCCTCTTTTGAAATTTCAACTCGAAATAACGAGCTCCGCTACAATGCCGGCGCAACTTGGGAAGCAGATCGAATCCTTAAAGAATTGCCAGAAACGCTTGAAGCACACAAATCTCGAGATTGGGTAGTTATGAATCTTGACAAATCAAAAGATTTCTTTGGGGTTGATTTTAAGACTTCATTTATTGGTAGATTGTTAAAAAAGTAATTGTCAAGAAATCACTCCCTAGTACTTTATTTTTATTCCGCTACACTGTTCTAACATAGAGTATAAAACATCAAAACATATAAATTTCACAATATACAGTGTATTTTCTCTCGTGTTTGTGTTATATTTGTCATGACGAATAGTTGATCCTCCTGTCTGTTTTAATTCGCAGTTTAACTGTAACACAGGATTTTCTATTCTTCACTGGTTTTTTATTTATAACACAGATATGTAAAGCTATAATTTTATTCAATATTTTTTTACAATTACATCTTGCAATCCAAGCAGTTTTTTAGTAAAATCTTTGTAGAGCATATTTGGGCCTCCGTTTCAGGTTTTTTGAGCAATTCCATTTTAACGGATTTTTCCCAAATATGCTCTGCTTTTTTGAAATTTTTTACTTTTATTTTTTGTAGGCTCTATTTGGTTACCCCAACATTTATTATAGAGCCGAATTTATTTCCTTGAAGGGTGCTGTTTTTATACAGAAATTATATTTTAATAATGAGCTACATCCACAATTTGCTGAAGGATTCAAAACTTTACTGCAGTAACCACATTTGCCGTCACCATCGCTATCGCAATGATCTAGTGCATTTAAATGAATGTGTGCCATCATATGGATAGTTTTTTCGGAAAGATTAATATCTTCCATTTTAATCCGCAAACCTCACCAATGCGAAGACCAGCATACAATGATAAATAAATACCGATAGCTATACTATTATGATTTCTTTCAATATAACTTTCTAATATTTTTTGTTCACTTACGGTAAGCACCACTAATATCTTATGCGTTTTAGGAATATGAACTATATTATCTACGTTAAAATAAGAACACAAACCCACTCTATTTGCAAATTTTAATGATGCGTGTAGGTATTTCAAAGAATTAGATGTTCTATGAAACATGAGGATTTACAACGGTGTGATTTTTTCAAATCACACCGTTTTTATTTAACTAATTTTTACATAGCAACTTTTATTACATTTAAGATTAAAGCACTATTAGTGTATCAAATTCCCCTAATAATAACAAGGGAGGAATTTAATCTGATTATGTTATAATAATTACATATCATTCCCTCTCCCACTTTACCCTTTAAAACTATTGCATTTTGTCTCCATATTTGATAAAATTAGTTATATACATCTATCAGGAAGTGATATAACAATGAAAGCTATTATTGGTGGCAAAATTATTCTCAAAGACAGAATTGTCGAAAATTCGGCACTCCTCTATTCCAATGTTATCGAAGGCATCGTCCCTGTCGGCAGTGTACCTGAAAACGCTGAAATTATCGACGCAAAGGGCGGCTATGTTGCTCCGGGCCTTATCGATATGCACATTCATGGCTATCTCGGTAAAGACGTTTGTGACGGCGAAGAGGAAAGCATTCGCACTATCTCAAAGGGCTTGCTCGCAAACGGTGTTACCGGTTATCTTCCCACAACTATGACAGTGGATATGAAGGTTATCCGTAAAGCACTGGAAACCTGCCGTAGCCTAAAAGAAGAAAGCAAAGACTGGGATGGCAGTACCATTTTAGGCTGTCATGCAGAGGGTCCCTTTATCAGCGAAAGCAAAAAAGGCGCTCAGGATGCAAAATACATCCTTAAGCCTGACGCAGCCTTCGTCAAGGAGTACGCTGATATAATAAAGACTATTACTCTTGCGCCGGAAACTGACGAAAATGATTTTGCAGCTATTCGTGAAATAACCCGTGACACTGATGTTGTTGTCTCAATGGGTCACACCTCAGCTGACTATGAAACAGCTATGGCAGGTGTAAACGCAGGTGTTAAACATGCAACTCATCTTTTTAACGCTATGACACCATTGCAGCATCGTGCCCCCGGAGTTGTTACAGCAGCTTTAAACAGCGATGTCAGCTGTGAACTTATAGTGGATACATTCCACGTTGATGTTAGCCTTTATGATATACTTTGGCGACTTAAAGGCAGAAAGCTTTGCTTTATCACAGACTGTTTACCTGCCGGCGGTCTTCCTGAGGGTGAATACACTCTCGGTGGAGCTAAAATCATATATAAAGGAATTGTATGCCGACTTGAGGATGGCACTGTTGCAGGCAGTATTCTTCACCTTAACAAGGGTGTTTGGAATGTTTATACAAACTCAAATATTCCTCTTTATGAGTGCGTAAATTGTGCATCTCTTAACCCGGCAACAACTCTCGGAATTGATAAGGCAAAAGGCTCTCTTGAAATCGGCAAGGACGCTGACATTATCATCACCGACAGTGAATTTAATGTAGAAAAAACAA
>CAYWKY010000016.1:0-15719 GCA_964458915.1 uncultured Faecalibacterium sp. | reverse complement strand
TTTTTATGTCGGTTTTAATTAAAGATGTTATAAAGAGTTCACCTGCCGATAAAAAAGGCATTATGGCAGGGGATAGCCTTGTTAAAATTTCAGGTCACGAGATAACGGATTTTCTTGATTATCAATTTTACACTAAGGAAAACAGAGTAAGTGTTGTTTTCGAGCGTGGTGGAAAAACCAAAGCGGTGTGGATTAAAAAGGATGAAGATGATGATCTGGGTCTTGAATTTGAAACTTATCTTATGGATAAGGAAAGGCATTGCAAAAACAAATGTATTTTCTGCTTTATTGATCAAAATCCAAAAGGACTTCGTGAGTCAATTTATTTTAAGGATGACGATTCACGCCTATCCTTTCTTTTTGGCAACTATATTACGCTGACGAATCTTAGTGAGCGTGATATTGAAAAGATTATTGAAATGCACATAAGCCCGGTAAATGTCAGTGTTCACACTATGAACAAAGAGCTTCGTGTGCAAATGATGAAAAATAAAAATTCCGGCAAAAGTCTCGATATACTTTATCGGCTTGCGGAAAACGGAATTGATATAAATGCACAGCTTGTTTTATGCCCCGGCATAAATGACGGTGAGGAGTTAAGATATTCTCTGGATAAGCTGGGTGAGCTTTGTCCTCATCTTCAAAGTGTTGCCTGTGTACCGGTGGGTGTTACTAAATATCGTGAAGGCCTTTTTGAAATGCCGCAGTACACAGTGGAAAGCGCCGGTGAGGTTATTGACATAATAAACGAATACGGTGACAAATTCAAAGAAAAGTTCGGCACAAGGCTTGTGTACGCTGCCGACGAGTTTTATCTTAAGGCGCAAAGGGAAATGCCCTGTGGCGAATACTACGAAACCTATCCGCAAATTGAAAATGGGGTAGGTATGTGGACATCACTTAAAGAAGAGTTCCTTTATGAAATAGACAACTGCGACGAAATTGACCCTCAAAGCCATATCAGTGCGGCAACAGGTAGCGCAGCATATCCTTTAATAAGTGAGCTTGCGAAAAAATTCCAAAGCAAGTATAATAAAAGCAAAATAGATGTTTTTGAAATTAAAAACGACTTTTTCGGTCATAGTATAACTGTTGCGGGTCTTGTAACAGGTGGCGACCTTATAAATCAGCTCAAAGATAAAGCCTTAGCTAAAACGCTGATTATACCCGATGTTATGCTCAGACGAGAGGGTGACCTTTTTCTCGATAATGTCAGCACTCAGGATGTGGAGAAGGCACTCGATGTTAATTTAAAGGTTTGCGCCTGCACAGGCGACGACCTGTTTAACTCCTTTATGGGAAAATAATAAAAAAGAAGGTGAAAGAAATGGCAAGACCAATAGTTGCAATTGTGGGCAGACCAAATGTAGGTAAGTCTACACTTTTCAACAAGCTTATCGGTCAACGTTTGTCAATTGTTGACGACACACCCGGTGTAACAAGAGATAGAATTTACGGTGACTGTGAATGGCTGTCAAGACATTTTCTCTTAATAGATACAGGTGGTATTGAGCCACATTCAGACGACATAATTTTAAAGCAGATGCGCCGTCAGGCTCAGCTTGCCATTGACTCGGCTGATGTAATTATTCTTGTAACAGATCTTCGCAGTGGCGTTGTTGCTACTGATGAGGATGTTGCGGCTATGCTTCAAAAAAGCAACAAGCCTATTGTGCTTTGCGTTAATAAGTGCGATAAAGTCGGTGAGCCGGAGTTAGAATTTTATGAGTTTTATAACTTAGGTCTCGGTGACCCTATTGCTGTGTCTTCTGTTCATGGTCACGGTACAGGCGATCTTCTCGACGCTGTTTTACAGTACCTTCCTGAGGAAGAGGAACAGAAAGAGGACGACACCACTATTAAGGTTGCTGTTATCGGCAAGCCGAATGTGGGCAAATCTTCACTTATAAATGCAATTTCAGGTGAAGAAAGGGCAATTGTTTCAAATATTGCCGGTACTACAAGAGACGCAACAGACACCTTTATTTCTAATGAGCATGGTGACTTTATGTTTATTGACACCGCAGGTCTCAGAAGAAAAAGCAAGGTAGAAGATCAAATAGAAAAATATAGCGTTATCAGAGCAAAAATGGCAGTTGAACGTGCAAGCGTTTGCGTTATAATGATAGATGCTCTTGAGGGCTTCACTGAGCAGGACAGCAAGGTTGCAGGTATAGCTCACGAAATGGGCAAGGCGTGTATTATTGCCGTTAACAAATGGGACGCTCTTGAAAAAGACGGCAAGACAATGGATAGCTACAGAAAGAAGCTTATGAATGACTTTTCTTTTATGTCCTATGCTCCCATTATCTTTATTTCCGCTAAAACAGGTCAGCGACTTGACCGACTCTTTGAGCTTATTAAATATGTTGACGAGCAAAATTCAATGCGTATTTCAACAGGTAAGCTTAACGATGTTTTGGCTGCTGCCACAGCACGAGTACAGCCACCGACAGATAAAGGCAAGAGACTCAAAATTTATTATATGACTCAGGCTTCAACAAGACCGCCTACGTTTGTTTGCTTTGTTAACAGCAAGGAGCTGTTTCATTACAGCTATCAGCGTTATCTTGATAACCAAATCAGAGAGGTCTTTGGCCTTGAGGGTACACCAACCAAGTTTGTTATAAGAGAACGTGACGGTAAGTAAGAAGTTTTAAAGGATTGATGGCTATGTCAGTTAAGCACACCCTTATAGTGCCATGCTATAACGAAGAGGGTAATGTTGAAAAATTTCTCCTTGAAGCGAAAAAAGCAATGTCTGATTATACTTTCTCATATGAAATTATATTCGTAAATGACGGCAGTAGGGACAGTACGCCGAAAAAGCTTAGAGAAATTTTTAACAGCAACAAAGATGTTAATATTAAAGTCATAAGCTTTTCACGCAACTTCGGCAAGGAAGCGGCTATGTACGCAGGCTTCACTCAGGCTTCGGGCGAGTATATAACCGTAATTGATGCGGATTTACAGCAAGACCCGAAATATGCTGTCGAGATGGGAAAGATACTTGACAATGACCCGGATTGCGACATGGTTGCCGCATATCAGGCTCAGCGCAAAGAGGGCAAGCTCATATCTTTTTGCAAAAGTAGCTTCTATAAGGTTATAACTAAAATGTCGGGCATTGATTTTGTCAGCGATGCCAGCGATTTTCGTACCATGAGAAAGTGCGTTGCCGACACTATAGTTGCTCTGCCGGAATATCACCGCTTTTCAAAGGGTATATTTTCATGGGTAGGGTATAATACGGTATCGATTCCTTATGAAGTTAAAGAGCGTGAAAGCGGCGAGACAAAATGGAATTTCAAAAAATTGCTTGCATATGCCTTTGAGGGAATAGTCGCTTACACAGATAAGCCATTAAAATTACCTTTTTATTTATTCGTTGCTCTATTTTTATTAAGTGTGATTTTTATCTTTAGCTCCGGTGCTTTATTAGCCTTTATTTCCCTTGTCGGCGCACTCATTATGCTTTGTCTTGGTATTATGGGCATATATATAGAAAAAATTCACACTCAGGTCAAGGATAGACCAATATTCATCGCAAAAGAGATTTTAACTTATGAACACAATCAAGAAACTCATAATTAAATATAAAGAGCTGATTATTTACGGCATTTTCGGTGTTGGTACCACTTTAGTTAACTTTGTAACCTATAAGCTTTTTAATGTTATTTTAGGCGAGAAGTATTATCTCATGTCAAATGTTATTGCTTGGCTTATAAGTGTTATTTTCGCCTATGTGACAAACAAACTGTTTGTTTTTGAAAGTAAAAGCTGGGAAATAAAGCTTATTACAAAGGAAATTTCCTCTTTTTTTGCCGCAAGAGTTTTCTCTTTTGTTATTGAGGAAGCGGGACTTTTCCTGCTTGTGGATATTTTAAAAATGAAGGAAATGGCTATAGAAATGTTTGGTATCAGACTTAGCGGCAACATGATAGCTAAGGTGATTCTTGCGGTTATTGTGGTCATATTAAACTACTTTTTCTCTAAATTGGTTGTGTTTAAAAGAAAAGAACAATAGTATATTAATTTTCGGCAGGTTCCTATAAAGGGTGACCTGCCGATTTCTATTTGCTTTAACGATTTTCTTTAGTATTTCTATTGCTCAAAGTCTATATTTGTGCTATAATTAAACGATTATTACAGTGAGGTACTATGCCATGATTATCTTAGGTATTGACCCGGGATATGCTATCGTAGGTTACGGTGTGCTTGAATATAAAAACAATCATTTTACCGTTATTGACTACGGCGCAATTTTAACCGACGCTCATACACCTTTTAATATAAGACTTGAAAAAATATATGATGAATTAACTGAAATTATCGAAAAATATAGACCCGAAGCCATGTCTGTGGAAAAGCTGTTCTATAATAACAACGCTAAAACGGTTATTGATGTCAGTCAGGCGAGAGGTGTAATAATGCTTGCTGCACAGAAAAACAAGGTAAAAGTTTTTGAATATACACCCTTGCAGGTTAAGCAAAGCGTTGTCGGCTACGGCAGGGCAGAGAAAAAGCAGGTGCAGGAAATGACAAGAAGAATACTCGCTCTTGAGAAAGTGCCTAAGCCGGACGATACAGCGGATGCACTCGCAATGGCAATATGCCACGCACACGCAAGCGGTTCTATGATGACAAATAATCTTCGCATAAGAAAGGGAATATAAGCTATGTTTTATTCACTAACAGGTAAAGTTATAAAAACAGGACTTTCATTTGCCGTTATAAATTGTGGCGGCGTTGGCTTTTATGTTAACACTTCACGCTTTACCTTAAGCGATATTGAAGAGGATAAGGATACTTCAACGGTTTATACTCACCTTAGTGTGCGTGAAGATTCTCTTGACATATTTGGCTTTTCAACAGAATATGAGCTTCAGTGGTTCAAAATGCTCATAAGCGTCAACGGTGTAGGCCCTAAAGCGGCTCTTGCAATTTTATCTGAGCTGACTGTAGATGAGCTTGCTCTGGCTATATCGGCAAAAGATGTTAAATCCATAACAAGAGCCAGCGGTATTGGCCCGAAAATAGCCCAAAGAATAATTCTTGACTTAAAAGACAAGGTTAAAAGTATTGTACCCGACGGAGATATATACGATTCCGCTGAAAAAATCAGCTCCTTTGCAGAAATTCCTGCAACAAGTGAGGCTGTTGCGGCTCTTACAATGTTGGGGTACTCACAAAGTGAAGCTGCTATGGCAGTCAGCAAGCTTGACCCGTCGCTTCCCACAGAAATGATTATCAAACAGGCTCTCAAGCTTTTAAGCGGTATGTGAGAGATAAAGGTGAAATAGAATGGATTTTGAAGAAAGAATAATAGCTCCTGATTTAACGAGCTTTGACTCTGATATTGAAACCTCCCTTCGTCCCAAGGTTTTGACTGATTATATTGGACAGGAAAAGGCGAAGGAAAATCTTGAGGTATATATAAAGGCGGCAAAGGCGAGAGGCGAGAGCCTTGATCATGTACTGCTTTACGGCCCTCCGGGTCTTGGCAAAACAACCTTAGCCGGAATTATCGCAAATGAGATGAATGTCAATTTTCGTGTAACCTCAGGTCCTGCAATTGAAAAGCAAGGTGACCTTGCAGCTTTGCTGACAAATCTCAACGAAGGTGATGTGCTTTTCATAGATGAAATTCACCGCCTTAACAGAAGTGTTGAAGAGGTACTCTATCCGGCAATGGAGGATAACGCTCTTGATATTATTATCGGTAAAGGCCCATCGGCAAGGTCGATTAGACTTGATTTGCCAAAATTCACCTTAGTTGGTGCGACCACGAGAGCCGGTCAGCTTTCGGCTCCGCTTCGTGACCGTTTCGGTGTAGTGCTTCGTCTTGAGCTTTATACTCCTGAGGAATTGGCACAAATAGTGTCGAGAAGCGCAGGCATACTTGGAATTGATATTGAAAAATACGGTGCTCTTGAAATAGCTTCACGCTCAAGAGGTACCCCCAGAATAGCAAACAGACTTTTAAAAAGAGCAAGAGACTTCGCTCAGGTTATGGGTAACGGAATTATCGACGAAGAAAGTGCCGACCATGCCCTTGAAAGAATGGAAATAGACAATATGGGTCTTGACTCAATTGACAGACTTCTGCTTTCAACTATGATAAAATCATATAGTGGCGGTCCTGTCGGCCTTGAAACCATTGCTGCGGCAATAGGTGAGGAAGCGGTTACAATTGAGGATGTATATGAGCCTTACCTTATGCAAATAGGCTTTTTAGGCAGAACTCCGAGAGGCAGAGTCGTTACAGCAGCAGGGTACGAGCATTTAGGTATTTCTATGCCGGGACAACAGCAGTTATAAAGAGGTAAATTTATGAGATACACAAAAGATTGGAAAGATTATGAGCTTATCGATTGCTCAGACGGTGAAAAATTAGAGCGTTGGGGTGACATTATTCTTGTCCGTCCCGACCCGCAGGTAATTTGGAAAACACCGAAAACTAACCCGTTGTGGAAAAAGGCAAATGCCTATTATCATCGCTCAAAATCAGGTGGCGGTGAGTGGGAAATCAAAAGCAAAATGCCACCGTTTTGGAGCATTAATTATAAAGATATGACCTTTAATATTAAAACTATGGGCTTTAAGCATACGGGACTGTTTCCGGAGCAGGCTGTTAACTGGGATTACACAAGGCAGGTCATTAGAAACGCAGGAAGACCCGTTAAGGTTCTCAACCTTTTTGCTTATACAGGTGGCGCAAGTGTTGCACCGTTAATGGAAAACGCTCATGTGGTTCATGTTGACGCTTCAAAGGGTATGACAGCTTGGGCTAAGGAAAACGCTGTGTCGTCAGGTGTTGCTGACAGAAGCGTCAGATGGATAGTTGACGACTGTATTAAATTTGTTCAGCGTGAGATTAGACGTGGCAATAAATATGACATTATAATTATGGATCCGCCCTCATACGGCAGAGGCCCCGGCGGCGAAGTGTGGAAGTTAGAGGATGAGGTTTATTCATTCGTTGAGCTTTGCAGTGAGCTTTTATATGAAGATTCTCTTATGATGCTCATTAACTCTTACACAACAGGTCTTTCCTCCTCGGTTATGGAGTATATTTTAGGTGCTGTTGTTAAAAAGAAATTCGGTGGCGAGGTTTCCTCTTCGGAAATCGGCTTGCCTGTAACAGACAGCGGTATGATTCTTCCCTGCGGTGCAAGCGCAATATGGGAGAAAAACAAAAAGCAATAAACTTGATTTAAGGCAGTTGACTTTACAATGAACTATATCGAATTTAAGAATGTCACTTTCGGCTATAACGAGGATGACGAAGATATAAAAAAAGAGGAATATGTCCTTGAAAATTTGAATCTAAACATAAGAACCGGTGATTTTGTCGCCGTGCTTGGCCATAACGGTTGTGGCAAAAGTACACTTGCCAAGCTTTGTAACGGCATAAATATCCCAAAATTCGGCAGTGTACTCGTTGACGGTATAGACACAAAGGACGAAGACAAAATCAACGACATTCGCCAAAGGGTAGGTATGGTCTTTCAAAATCCCGACAACCAAATCGTTGCGACGATAGTTGAGGACGATGTTGCTTTTGGACCTGAAAACTTAGGCGTTGAGTCTAAGGAAATCAGAAAAAGGGTTGACGAAGCTCTGAAAAGCGTTGGTATGTATGATTTTAGACTTTCCGAGCCTCATAAGCTTTCAGGCGGTCAAAAGCAAAGAGTTGCCATTGCAGGCATAATTGCTATGAAGCCTAAGTGCATAGTTTTGGACGAGCCAACATCGATGCTTGACCCAAGGGGCAGGCGAGAGGTTATGGATACGGTAAAAATGCTCAATCGCAATTTTGGCATAACCGTAATTTTTATCACTCACTATATGGACGAGGCGGCGCAAGCGAATCGTGTTATAGTTATGGATGAGGGCAAAATTATTCTTGACGGTAAACCTAAAGAGGTTTTTCAAAATATTGACACATTAAAAAGAGTAGGTCTTGATGTGCCGGAGGCAACACTGCTGACTCACGAGCTTATAGGTGAGGGGGTTGCACTCCCAAAGGACATACTCACAATTGACGAACTTTATGCGGAAATTTGCCGCAGTGTGGAGGCTAAGAATTGAGCGTAGTACTTGAAACTAAAGACTTAAGCTACATTTATTCCAAAGGCACCTCCTCTCAGGTCAGTGCCATAAAGGATGTGTGCCTTAAAATAGAAAAAGGTGAGCTTGTGGGCATAATAGGTCACACAGGCTCAGGGAAAAGCACCCTTATACAGCATTTCAACGGTCTTTTAAAAGGCAGTAGCGGAACTGTTTATCTTGACGGTAAGGATATATGGGAAAGCAAAAAGGATATTAAAAATGTCCGCTTTAAGGTTGGTATATGCTTCCAGTACCCTGAATATCAGCTGTTTGAGGAAACAGTTTATAAGGATATTGCTTTCGGGCCTAAAAACATGAAGCTTTCCGACGATGAAATCGACAAGAGAGTCAGAAGTGTTATTAAATTTGTGGGTCTTGATGAGAGCTATCTCGACAAATCACCCTTTGATCTTTCAGGCGGTGAGAAAAGGCGAGTTGCTATTGCAGGTGTTATGGCTATGGAGCCGGAGGTTTTGATTTTAGATGAGCCTTGTGCAGGCCTTGACCCGAAGGGCAGAGACACAGTGCTCTCTATGATAAGAGAGTATCAGAAAAATACCGGCAGTACATTGCTGGTTGTGTCTCATTCTATGGAGGATATATCTAAAATTGCAACTAAGGTGCTTGTGATGAATGAGTCTCGTCTGGCTTATTATGACAGCGTTGACGGAGTTTTTTCACACGCCAATGAGCTTAAAAGAATGGGTCTTAACATTCCTCAGCTGACAGAGCTTTTTATAAAACTTAAAGAAAAAGGTTATGACGTACCGACTAATGTTTATACCCTTGAAAAAGCTAAAGAGGAAATTTTAAAGCTGATGAAAGGTGGTAGAGCATAATGTCAATGATAAGCGATATTACCATAGGTCAGTATTATAAAGGCGACTCTGTTGTTCACAGGCTTGATGCAAGAATGAAAGTCATATTAACTGTGCTGTTTATAATTATGATTTTCATTTGCAAAAACTTTGAATCTTTAGGCTTTATGTTTTTGTTTGTGATGTTTTGCGTGCTGATGTCAAAAGTACCTGTCAAGATGTTCGCAAAATCATTAAAGCCGATTATACCAATCGTCTTATTTACTTCAATAATAAACATTTTTTATATCGGTGGCGGTACAGAAATTTTGCCTTTAGGCCCTTTTAAAATAACGGATAAAGGTCTTATTACTGCGGCGTTTATGGCGATAAGAATTATATGCTTAATAATCAGCAGCTCGATTCTTACTTATACCACAGTGCCAACTCAGCTCACCGATGCTATAGAAAAGCTGCTTTCACCGTTGAAGCTTATTCATATACCGGTTCATACTCTGGCTATGATGATGACGCTTGCTCTTAGATTTATCCCAACCTTGATCGAGGAAATCGAGAGAATAACAAACGCTCAAAAGGCGAGAGGCGCTGATTTTGAAAGCGGTAACTTTCTTGATAAAATTAAAGCACTTATACCGATTCTCATTCCTCTTTTTGTTTCAGCCTTCAGACGAGCATATGAGCTTGCTTTTGCAATGAGCTGCCGTTGCTACACCGGAGGCGATGGCAGAACGAGAATGAAACAAATGAAATATTCACTTAAAGATGGTGTGGCACTTTTAATTTTCATTTTAGGTGTTGCAGGTATAGTGCTTCTTAACCATTATTTTGGAGCTAAAATTTAATTATGTTTAACTATAAGCTTATTATGAGCTATGACGGTACCCCTTATCACGGCTGGCAAATGCAAGAAAACGCTATTAGCGTTCAGCAGTGCTTAAGTGAAGCTATTGAAAGAATATTCGGTGAAAGATGTACTATATACGGTAGCAGTAGAACTGATAAGGGTGTTCACGCTATAGGCTTTTGTTGCAACTTTAAAACAGAAAAGGAACGAGACTGCGAGAAAATTGTTGTGGGTCTTAATGCGGTTTTGCCTGAGACGATTTGTGTTCTCAGCTGTGAAATTGCGTCAGATGACTTTAATGCCCGTTTCGATGCCAAAGGTAAAGAATATATCTATAAAATTTGGAACAGCAGACGAAGAAATCCTTTTTTGCTTTCCAAAGCCCTGCATTATCCGCACTATCTTGACAGTGAAATGCTTAATAGACAGGCTAAGGACTATATTGGTACACACGACTTTTCGGCCTTTTGTGCCGCCGGCGGTACCACACTTAGCAACGTCAGAACGATTTTTGACTGCTCGGTTGAGCGTGATGGCGACCTTGTGACATTCAAGGTCAAGGGGGATGGCTTCCTTTATAATATGGTTAGAATTATGGTGGGAACTCTCCTTGACATAAACTCAGGTAAAATCGAAAAAAACACAATTCCCGATATAATCGAAAGTAAAGACAGACTTCGTGCCGGAATAACGGCTAAGGCACATGGTCTTTATCTCAACGAGGTTTATTACTAAACAAAAAGTGGGGTGGAAAAATGAGCGAAAATGAAAAATATGTTGGCAATGGGGTACGCGGGAAAGGTAAAGTCAAAAAAATAGGCATTGTTGCCGCCGCTTTGCTTTTAGTCTTCGCAGTGGCTTTGGCAGGCTTTGCCTTAGCTGATAAATTTGTCGGCGCAGATAATGTATCTGATTCCTTATCCCAGCTTGTCGGTGAAGACAAAAACAGTGGTTTCCCTGCTAAGTTTTCGACTAACGACATTCTTGATGTTAAAGCTAAAGGCAATAAGCTTTATGTTTTAACTGAAAAGTTTATTACTCCCCTTAGTGAAAAGGGCGAAATAGGTGCTTCTGAGCAGATAACCTATGCTAAGCCGGCTATATACGCTAACGATAGTTATGCCATAGTTTTCGACAGACTCTCCAATAAATATACAGTGATAGATAAAAAAGGCAAGTATAGAGAGGTTCAGGATCAAAGCGGCAGTCAAATTTTGGCTGCAACTGTAACCGATGATGGAAAGGTGCTTTTATCTCTCGGCAGCAATTCTTCTTCAAGTGTACTTCATGTTACCGACAAAAAAGGCGAAGATATTTTAATTTGGTCTTGCGGTGACGAATATATAGTGTCATTTGATATGTCAGGCGATAGGATTTATTGTGCGGCTCTCGGCGCATATGGCGGTGAAATATATACGAAGCTTTATGTGCTTGAAATAGGCAAAGAAGAGACCGTGTGCGAATATACTCTTCATGGCTCAGCTTGCTTAGCATTAAAACATATTTCCTCAGATAAATTCAGCGTTTTGTGTGATGACGGAATATATGTATGCCGTGCAAAAAAAGAAGAACCTGTTAAAACGAAGGTTGCCTTTAGTTCAAAAATTCTCTTTTATGATATAGACAGTGACGGCAATATAGCTGTGGTTTTTGATAGCAACGAAGCTCTATCGAAAAATCTTTTAAATGTGTATGACAGCGACGCAAAGATATTACATAGTGTCAGCGTCGATGAAAATATGCTTGACCTCGCCATTGAGGGAAAGCAGACCTATTTGCTTTATGATGACGAAATTTCAAGTGTCACACCAGGCGGAAAGATGGGTCAAAAGCTGTCATTTACCGGCAAATGTGTCGGCTTGCTTACAAGTGGCAAAAAAATCTACTGCTATGGGTTAGGAGGCGTTTATAAAGCTGTTCAAGCGAAGTGAGAAAGAGAAAAACTTGTACAATTTAAAAATATGTGATATACTGTATGACATATTTTTATAGGAGGTAATTCATGGAATATATACTTGATATATTATTAATTCTTATTTTCGGCACTGTTATAATAACATCAATGAAAAAAGGCTTTTTCAAGAGCTTGTTTGACCTTTGCGGTACTCTTGTTTCGATTATACTTGCAAGAGTTCTTTCTGAAGGCTTTGCGACTCAAGGTTATAACTTATTCGTTAAAAAGGCAGCGGAAGCCTATCTTGGCAGCACTTTGGGCGAAATCGGCACAAAGGACTACGCTTTGCAGGCTGAGGAAATAATTAACTCAATTCCAGAAGCTTTAAACGGAATAATGAACCTTATGAATATTGACAAGCAGGCCATTCTTGATAAAATGAGTGAGGTTAATTTAGGCGGAGACAATCTTCTTGAAAGCATAATGACAAATATTGTTGAGCCTGTTGGTACAGCTGTTATGCAATTTGTGCTGTTTGTAATTTTTGCAATTGCATTAGGCTTTGTGCTTAAAATAGTTGTTAAATTCCTAAACTCAATTATTAAGAAGCTTCCTGCAATCAAACAGTTTAACAGTGTACTCGGAGCTGTTTTAGGTGCAGTTGAAGGACTTATTGTAGTTGTGATAATTTCAACACTTGTTGGCATTATAGCTTCCTTTATAGGAAGTGAAAGCTTCAACGAGATAGTTGGCAACTCAGTTATTATTTCGACCGCTGAAAGTATAGTTTCAGCCATTAGTGGCGCAGCGAGTGTTTAATTTAAAAGGTATAACATTTAAAAAGAGAGGATTAACTTTATGAAACTTATTAAAGATTTATTTAAAGGCTGTTGGACAATTCCCAATTTATTATCATTTATCAGAATCTTACTTATACCTGTTTTTGCGGTTCTTTTCTATAAGGACGAAAAGATTTGGGCAGTTCTTGTTCTTGCAATTTCAGGTCTTTCAGACACATTTGACGGACAAATCGCAAGAAAGTTTAACCAGGTCAGCGCTCTTGGTAAAATCCTTGACCCTGTAGCTGACAAGCTTACTCAAATAACAATTGCCGTTATGCTTTTAATCGATTTCAGAGCCGCAGAAAACGAAATGATAAGAGCTTTCGGTTGGGTTTTCCTTGTCTTCCTTATTAAAGAGGCAGTTATGATTATCGGCGGACTTATTATGCTTCTTCTTAACATTCGCCCCGGTGCAGCTGAAATTTGGGGCAAGGCAGCTACTCTTGTTTTCTATGTCGGCATGGTTATCATTATCGCTTTCGGACCGGAAGTTGGCGCACTCAACGAGCTTGTTGGCTTTGAGCTTCCTGCAATTGTAACCGGTATTATAGTTGTTGTTTCAGCTATTATGACAATTCTTGCATTTCTTAGCTATATGCCCGAAACCTTCAGACAGTTCAAGGAATATTTTGACAACAAGAAAAAGGCTAAGAGCAAATAATTTATTCCCAAGGAGTTAAACATGAAAAAAGTAACTTGCAGCAGATGTAAAAAACGCCCTGCGGTAATATTTATCTCAAAAATTATTGACGGCAAAACAGTACCCGAAGGACTTTGTCTCAACTGCGCTATGGAAATGAACATCGGACCCATTAAGCAGATGATGGACAGTATGGGTATAACTGAGGACGATGTTGAGGCACTCAGCGATCAGTTTACACAGATGTTCCCCGACGATGATGAGGAAGGCTCATTTGAAAGCGGCGGTTCACCCACATTGCCGTTTTTGCAGGGACTTTTAGGTGATCTTAAGGGCGGATTGATGAATGTTGACAATCAAGGTAATATGCCGTCACAGGCACAGCAATCACCCTCATCTTCACAAGATACAAAGCGTACTCAACAAAAGAAGTCGGATAAAAAAAGAAAATTCCTCAATCTTTATTGTACCGACCTGACCCAAAAGGCGAGAGATGGCAAAATTGACAATATAATCGGCAGAGATAAGGAGCTTTCAAGAGCTATTCAAATTCTTTGCAGACGTTCAAAAAACAACCCTTGCCTTATAGGTGAACCGGGTGTCGGTAAAACTGCAATAGCTGAAGGTCTTGCTCTGAAAATAGTCAGAGGTGAGGTGCCTGCAAAGCTTGCCGACAAGGAAATTCATCTGTTGGATTTAACGGCTCTTGTTGCCGGTACTCAGTTTAGAGGTCAGTTTGAGTCAAGAATAAAGACTCTTATTGATGAGGTTAAGGATAACGGCAACATTATTTTGTTCATAGATGAAGTTCACAATCTTTTAGGTACAGGCGACGCTGAAGGCTCAATGAATGCAGCAAATATATTAAAGCCGGCTCTTTCTCGTGGTGAGATTCAGGTTATTGGTGCGACTACATTTACAGAGTACCGCAAGCACATAGAAAAGGATGCGGCTCTTGAAAGACGATTCCAGCCGATTAAAGTTGAAGAGCCGTCTATTGACGATGCAACTGAAATCCTTCTCGGAATTAAAGGCTATTATTAGGTACAGGCGACGCTGAAGGCTCAATGAATGCAGCAAATATATTAAAGCCGGCTCTTTCTCGTGGTGAGATTCAGGTTATTGGTGCGACTACATTTACAGAGTACCGCAAGCACATAGAAAAGGATGCGGCTCTTGAAAGACGATTCCAGCCGATTAAAGTTGAAGAGCCGTCTATTGACGATGCAACTGAAATCCTTCTCGGAATTAAAGGCTATTATGAAACCTATCACAGAGTAAGCATCAGCGACGCTCTTGTTAAAAAAGCAGTTGTGTTGTCGGAAAGATATATCACTGACCGTTTCCTGCCCGATAAAGCTATTGACTTACTCGACGAAGCTTGCACCTGCGCTAATCTTCGCAACAAAGCTATAAGTGATTTGGAAATCGCAGAGAAAAAGCTAAGCGAGTACAAAGCGGAAGAAGAAAGCCTTATGAACGCCACTGAAAATATTGACTATGAGGCTATAGCTAAGGTTAAAAGTGATATTGTTAAAACTGAGGCTGATGTTGAGCAGCTGACACAAAAGGCTCTTGACAACGGTGTTACTGAGGGGGACATTGCCAAGGTTATTGAGCTTTGGACAGGTATCCCGTCGAGCAAAATTATTGAAAGCGACCTTAAAAAGCTTGCAGGCTTAGAGGAGTCACTTAAAAAGAAGGTTATCGGTCAAGATGAGGCTATTCACGCTATAAGCGGCGCTATTAAACGCAGCCGTGTACAGGTAAGCCCAAGAAGAAGACCGGCATCATTTATATTTGTTGGCCCCACAGGTGTGGGTAAAACTGAGCTTGTAAAGCAGCTGTCAACTGAGCTGTTCTCAACACCGGAAACCCTTATAAGACTTGACATGAGCGAGTTTATGGAAAAACACAGTGTGTCGAGAATTATCGGTTCACCGCCGGGATATGTTGGATATGACGAGGCCGGTCAGCTCACTGAAAAGGTTAGAAGAAAGCCTTATAGCGTTATTCTCTTTGACGAAATTGAGAAAGCACACCCTGATGTTATGAATATCCTTTTGCAAATTCTTGACGAGGGCAGAATAACAGACGCTCAGGGCAGAACAGTTAACTTTGAAAACACTGTTATTGTTATGACCTCAAACGCAGGCAGCGAGAGAAAGGGCGGTGCCCTTGGTTTTGGCAAGGAAAAAGGTGACGCAACAAAAGAAAAGGTCATGAAGGCTCTTTCTGACTTCCTCAGACCCGAATTTCTCGGCAGAGTTGATGAGATAGCTGTCTTTAACACATTGAGCGTTGAAGATTATGAAAAAATTGCCATATTACTTCTTGACGAGCTTGTTGCCTCACTTAAAGAAAAAGACATTGCCTTTAAGTACACTGCCGATGTACCCGCATATCTTGCGAAAAAAGGACATGGCGGCGCAAGGGGAGCGAGAGATTTAAGAAATCTTATTCGCAAGGAGATTGAAGACGAAATAGCAAATATCATTATTGATAACGCAGATGTGACTCTTTCAGCTATTGCGGCAGAGATTAAAGAAGACAAATTAGTTTTCTC
>CAYWKY010000015.1:0-15762 GCA_964458915.1 uncultured Faecalibacterium sp. | reverse complement strand
GCCTGCTAACTGACCGAGCTCACCCTCAACAACAACACCGTGTGCGTGAGCGTAATCAACAACCTTCTTTGTAAGAGCAACATTCTCTTCATAGGGAAGGTGTGAGCCGTCGATCATAACTGATGTGAAACCGCCGTCAATACATGATTTACATGTTTCAAAATCAGGGCCGTGGTCAAGATGAAGAGCGATGGGAAGACCTGTTTCCTCAGCTGCAGCCTTAACCATTGCAACAAGGTAGCCGTGTGAAGCGTATTTTCTTGCGCCGGCGGAAACTTGAAGAATTACAGGAGCGTTGTGCTTTTTAGCTGCTCTTGTGATACCCTGAATAATTTCCATGTTGTTTACGTTGAATGCACCAATAGCGTAGCCGCCCTTGTATGCATCTTCAAACATTTTCTTTGTTGTTACTAATGCCATATTAGACACTCCTTTATAATTAAAGTATTTATAACATATTAAAGCAAGTATAACCTATTGCGCCCAACTTGTCAAGCAGTAGGTGTATAAACAAGTGCAAAGCAGTGTGAACGGATTCTGCCGCCAAGCACCTTAATGCGGAAATCATAGCCTGTAATAACCTTGCCGCCCACATTTATTGTTGAAACATAACCAATGTCCTCTCTGACTGCCTGGTCGTGTGTAACTATTGTCAGCCATGTTGAGGGGTCACCGCTGAGCTTTACACCTAAATCGGAGTTGCTCTCAACAAGAGATTTGAAATCTTCGCTTGATATTGAATATACGCTCTTGAAATCCTCATCGAGATAGTCGCCATAGCTCTTTCTGCCACCGGCGAGATAAGACACATTGGTGCTTGTTGTGTTACCCCAAACATTATAATATGAGGTTGTGACACCTGCGCTCATTGCGTGGAACGGTGTTAAGGCAGTTTCGCCAGCGTGAGAGATATAAAGACCGTTTTTCATAACCTCATCAACAACATCATAAACAGTTTGTGAGGGGCTTGTTGATGAAAAAGCGTGTGCGTCCTTGCTAAGATTATAGCTGTAATGCTTTGCGAAGGTGTAAATTGCAACGCACTGAGCTTTAAGAGCCTCTCTGTGGAAAGATGAACCCATTTCACTTTCCAGCGCTCTTGCAAGATATTCTCTTGTGTCGTACTGAGCGTCGGCATAGGTAATTTTTTGCGGGTACATATCGCCTGTAACAATAGAGGTGTCTTTATCGTAGTAATAGTGAGCGAGAATTTGCGCCCAAGTCCAGCCTTGATTTGCAAGATAGTTAGCGCCTGTTTGGCTCATACCTACACCATGACCGTAACCGAAAACATAAAAGGTGAAAATACCCTTAGTTGACGGCTGAGGAGCTGTTGTTTGTGTGGCTGAAACATCTGTTGCCGGAACTTCAGGTGAAGCGTTTGCGGCACCGGGAAGAGTCGTACCACCGAAAATATCCATATTCTGTGAATTTTCCGTTGTTGTTTCCCCACTCGGATTAAATGTGTTTATGCCGTCTGTGTTCAGTGGAGCTGTTGTAGTTGTGTCGTCTCCCTTTAAAAAGCTTGACACTAAAATAATGGGAGCTATGAGAGCCACAAGAATAACCGCAGCGGCAATAGCTATCATTTTTTTATCCGGCTTTTTTTGTTCGGGTACTTTGGTGGGTGCAGGCTCTGAAGCTTTCTTTTGCATTTCCAGCTTTTTGCACACCATATCGCAAAGCAGCGTTAAAGCGTGAGGAAGAATGATTCCCAAATTATCCGGGTCGGATATATTTATCTTCTTTGCCTTTGCTGTGTCAGAGTCAACAACTGCGGCATAGACAAAATATACGGTTTTGCCCTCAGGGTCCTCTGAGGAATATATGTCAGATACTGCGCCACCGAAATCAGTGCCTACACTGAGCATAGCCTCTTTAGCGTGGCGGATAACTATGGCGCTTTCTGTCTCGGCTGTACCGGGCTGTTCCTCCTGCTCGCTGTCATTTATCTCAATAAATTTAACTGTATCGGTGAGATAGTCGATTTTGTCGTAAAGATTATAAACCCACATTGAAGCTTCGCTTGTGGCAAGAGCAATGTTCTTTTCCGAATCCGACAATGCCTTTACCATATCCGAAACAGCGGGAACAAGGTCGAAGTCGGGCATAATTATTTCCCCGGTTTCAACACCTCGCTGCTGCAAAGCCTCACCTCTGTCAATAATTTCACTTGTCAAAGAAGCGATTATGTCGTCGATTCTCATAAAGTCCAGTGACAAACATGTTACTCTGCCGGATAATGCCTGAGCTGAAAAGGCACTGAAAAGTCCGTCTGAGCTTAAAATAGGCAAAGAGCCGTCCATAACAAGGCAGTGACCCGGTATATCAATATTTTCCTGTTCGGTGTCGGAATTTTTAGCTATTGCCTCAGCGATTGCGCTTGAAGAAATCTCAACTGCGCCGACAGTACCGATAACAGCACGCTTAAGAGAGATAAAGTCGTTGTTTTCTGCACCTATGATAATATGCTCGCCATTTTCAAGCTCTGCTGTGAGAGCATCTAACAGCTCATCATAGCTTTCAAATCTGACAATGTTTTCCTCTGACAAGCCCTTTGTTTCAAGGGAAAGACAAATTTTAAACACAGTATCAGACGCAAAAGCTGAAATGTCATTTAAAATAAACAGTTTCATTAATTTGTTACCTCCGATTAACCTACTTGCCATTGGCTTGCGTTTTTATAGGGGTTGTTTTTTATCTTTTTGGCATTGTAATATGCCTGTGGGTACCTGGGATTTGAGTTAACAACAGCCTTTGAGATGTCAACCTCCGGGCTTTCACCGTCTCTGACAAGTCTTGCCACAACAACAAATCGTGCGTCAGTGAACTCATGAGAACAGGTGGAAAGAGTGAGTATCTTATCCGTTGGAAGCACATCAACGCCTGTGTCGTAAAGTGAGCGCTGTGACAGCTCGTTAAGAAAAGCTGAGAAGCGTTCCTGAGAGCTAAGAGAAGTGAAGTAATATTGGAAGAGATAGCCGTTATCGTCCTTAGCGTATGCGTTGGTAATAAATGCGGCAATAACCTTCCAGCTATAATCCTTATAAAGGGTGTTGAAGGTGATAACCGGGGCTTTTTTAAATCCGTCGATTTTTTTATAAGCATCCAATGTGCCGAAAATAGTGTTGTTATTCATGTGATGGCCGAAAATAACCGTATTCATATCCAGCGGGTCAATTGAATTAAGGTGAGTCACAAAGGGACAGCCGTATTTAGTGCTTTGGCCGTAGAAGTTTTTCTTGAGATACTCCTCGTCGTTATCCGTTTGAACTACGGGAAGATTAAGACCTACACCCTTTGCGGTGAGATAGCCCACAAAATCTGTGTTTTCAGCGTAGAGCTTAGCGTATTTCAGCTGAATATTAGCCGGGAAAATAACATTAGGATATTCCTGCTTTATTTTTGCCCATTGCTGTTCAGGTGTGAGCTGTTCTTCTTCCTCGCCCTTATCCTCTTTGTCCGTTGTCGGCTCAGTTATAATAAGGTTTGAAGCTTCGTCCTCAAGGTCGTCATTTTGCTTGGCAAGTCGCCATTCGTTAATGAGCATTCCACCGGAAATCACAATTGCAACAATTGCCACAGCCAAAACAACTCGCCTTATTATCTCCGACTTTGACAAAGGCTCTTTGTCTTTTTTGTCCTTCTTCGGTTTTTCCTGCGCTTGCTCAGTTTTATTCCCTTGCGCCGTCTTATTTAAAGAGTCAAACTGAACCTCGTCAACCTCAATGCTTTCATTTGGTATTATTCTCGGCTTATATGTCACCTGAGGAGCGTTTTTATTCTTTAAAGCCACTTCCTCAACTTCAATATCCTCTTGTGATATTTTAATTTCTTTTTGCTGTGGCTGTGTCGGTACACTGCCGAGCTGAGCAAATGAAGCTCCAACATCGGGATTTTTTGTGTTAGGGTCGTTCAGATCAAAATCAGGGCTTTGATATAAAACTCTTGTGCCGGGATTATATTCCCCTGTTTGCGCCGCCCTTTGTTCGGGTACCATTGGCTGAGGTGTCAACTCAGGCATACCTTGCATCGGCATAGGCTGACCCGGTTGAACGGGTACATAGGGCGCATAGGGATATTGGGGAACATTCTGCGGATAAACAACAGGCTGTGCCGTTTGATAAACCGGCTGACCGTTTGCGTCAACGCCGACCATATAGGTATAAGGCGCACCGTAAACAGGCATTGGCATTTGAGCAGGCATTTGTCTTGCCTGTCGTTCCTTTTCTATTTGCATAGGGGTGGGTGTGACCTGTTTTCGAGGTCTTGTTGGTGGTGAGGAGCTTTGCCGAAAAGTCTGTGGAATTTCAGGCTGTTCAGGCACAGTTCCGTCTTCATAAATATTTTTCATATGCACTTTCCTCTATATAGGTTCTCTTTATTTATCGCTTTGTTTGAGTATAGCGAGTCTGAGCTGATTAAAAGCGTTTGAAGCTGCCACAAATCTGTTATAGTCACGGCAAGACTTGCCTTTGTGACCTGTGACCAGCTTTTTAACTATAATGTCGTCTTCATTTGCTACGGCAATGTATATAGTGCCGACTTCTTCTTCATCTCCCGGACCTGCGTAGCCGGTTATGCTGACACCGTAGGTGCTGCCACTGAGATTTCTGACACCAACCGCCATTTCTTTAGCTGTTTGTTCGCTGACGGCTGTGTATTTATCTAAGGTTTCCCCCTTAACACCTAAAACCTTTTGCTTTATCTCGTTTGAATAAGAAACAACTGAGCAGGGGAAAACCTGAGATGCGCCGGGAATATCGGTTATTCTTTTGCCGCAAAGTCCACCGGTACAGCTTTCAGCAAAGCTGGCAGTTTCCTGTCTTTCTTTGAGCATAGCAACTACAGTTTCTTCAACGCTGCCGCTGTCAATGCCGTAAATACTGCCACCGAGTCTTTTTTTGATTTCGTCTATAATCGGCTTCATAAGAGCCTCTGCCTTTTCTTCGTCTTGCGCTTTAGCTGTTACACGAAGCAGGGCTTCACCGCTTTTGGCATAGGGTGCAACTGTCGGGTTGGCACACTCAAGGAGGTCTTCAACAATTTCCGACATATAGCTTTCGCCTAAGCCAAAGGTACGAATATTATGAGAGACAATAACCTCTTTCGTCAAGCTCTTAAGGTAGGGCTTAACGCTTTCCAAATACATGGGAATCATCTCTTTTGGAGGGCCGGGCAAAATAATAATTGTTTTGCCGTTTTTCTCCATAATAAAGCCGGGGGCTGTGCCGTTATGGTTGTCCAGTACCCTGCCGAAAGAGGGCACAAGAGCCTGTTTTTTGTTACATTCCGGCATTTCACCTGAATATTTTAAATTGAAATAGCTTTGAATTTTCTTCAATATTTCTTCGTCAAGCTTAAGAGCTGCGCCGAAATATTTGCAGCAGGTTTCCTTTGTCAGGTCATCGGGTGTAGGGCCTAAACCGCCTGTGAGAATAACTGTGTCAGAGCAAGAGAATGCGCTGTCGAGAGCTTTTATAAGTCTTTCTTCGTTGTCCCCGACAGTTGTGTGGCGCATAACGCTTATGCCGAGAGACGCAAGCTCTTTAGACAAAAATTGAACATTAGTGTTAAGAATATCGCCTAAAAGTATTTCAGTGCCGACACTGATAAGTTCACAGTTCATATTAAAACCTTCTTTATATAAGTTAACTTAAAATCAATCTACGCTTTCATAGCGAACAGTGTTTATGGCTTCTTCAATAAGCTCACTGAAATCAAAGGCATTTTCCGCCTGCTCAACAAGCTCAAGAGTCGGTCTTGTTCTGGGGTGCTTAGGCGTGAAAACTGTGCAGCAATCTTCATAAGGAAGAATTGATGTTTCAAAAGCACCGATTTTTCGTGAGATAGTTATTATTTCGTCCTTATCCATACCGATAAGAGGGCGGAAAACAGGCATATCAACAGCCGCATCTGTGCAAGCGAGAGCGCCGAGAGTTTGAGAAGCGACCTGACCGAGGCTTTCGCCTGTAACAAGAGCGCCACATTCATCTCTTTTTGCGAGTCTTACGGATATTTTCATCATAAGTCGGCGCATAATAATAGTGAAAAGCTCTTCGGGGCAATTTTCCTTAATAGCTTCTTGAATTTTAGTAAAGTTAACAATAGCGAAGTTGATTCTGCCGCTGTATTTTGCAACGATAGATGCAAGCTCACGCACCTTCATCTCAGCTCTTTGTGAGGTGTAAGGCGGTGCGGCAAAGTGAATTGCTGTGAGCTGAAGGCCACGCTTTGACATCATATAGCCCGCTACCGGGGAATCGATACCGCCGGAAATAAGAAGAGCTACTCTGCCCGCTGAGCCAACAGGCATTCCGCCTGCGCCCTTAATTTGGTTGCCGTGAATGAAAACATTGTTGTCTCTGACTTCAACTGTGACAGTCACATCAGGGTTATGAACATCAACGGATAAGGTTTTGATGTTTCTTAAAAGATGTGCGCCAACCTCTCTGCAAATTTCAGGTGAGGTCATAGGGAAACGCTTATCGCTTCTTTTTGCGTTGACCTTAAAGGTCTTAACCTCTCTTAATTCATCGCCTAAATATTCCAAAGCCACTCTTTTAATGTCCTCGAAATCCTTTTGTGCAACAGCTGCTCTTGAAAAAGCCGCAATACCGAAAATCTTCTTAACTGTTTCAACAGCCTCATCGAAGTCAATATCGTCCTGCACAGGCTGAGCGATAACCGTTGACTGTGATTTAGTGAAGGTAAATTTGCCAACACTGTTCATAAGTCTTCTTTTCATATTTTTAACGAGAATGTCCTCAAAGGTGTTTCGGTTAAGGCCCTTAAGCACAAGCTCACCGTTTTTTATAAGCAATACTTCTTTCATTTTTTACCTCTTCATTAATGTGTCGAGAGCCTTCTTTATACCCTCGATAAAATAGTCAAGCTCCTCTTCGGTGGTAAATCTTGAAAGGCTGACACGAATGGAGGAGTCAATTTGTCTGTCTGAAAGTCCCATAGCCGAAAGAACATAGCTTTTATGTCCCTTAGCGCAGGCTGAGCCTGAGGATACGAATATACCCATTGAGGATAGAAGGTTCAGCACTGTTTCAGAGCGAAGCCCCTCAAGAGAGATATTCACTATATAGGGCAAAGCGTCTTGTGGGCTGTTTATGCTCACGCCGGGGATAGCTTTAAGCTTAGCCACAAAGCTGTTACGAAGGGAAGTCACCTCATCTAAGCTCTTTTTAATATTCAGCTCTTGAACTGCGCCGAAAAAGCCGGCAATGGCGAGCATAGGCTCTGTTCCGGGACGAATATCCCTTTCCTGAGAGCCACCTAAAGAATTAGGTGTAAGCTTTGTTCCTGTTTTAACATAAAGTGCGCCCACACCCTTTGGGCCGTGAATTTTATGGGAGCTTATGCTTATTAAGTCAGCGCCCAGCTTATGAGCGTTCAGCGGAAGCTTTCCATAGGCTTGAACAGCGTCAATATGAAAAACTGCCGGTGATGACTTTCTTTTAATAATAGCCTTAATTTTGTCAAAAGGCTCTATAGCTCCAACCTCGTTATTGACCGCCATAATGCTGACAAGCACTGTTTTTTCGTCAATTTCCTTTTCCAGCTCATCAAGGAGAATAACACCGGTTTTGTCCGTAGGGATTTTAACCACGGTGAAGCCCTCACTTTGAAGCCTATCGAAGCATTTTAATACACTGGGATGCTCCACGGCACTTGTTATAACCTTGTTGCCACGCTTTTTCATAGCGTGAGCTGCACCTAAAACAGCCAGGTTATTGCTTTCTGTACCGCCGCTTGTGAAAATAATTTCTTTGTCGTCTGCGCCAAGGCTTTTAGCAATAGCTTTTCTCGCCCAAAGCAAAAGCATATCCGCATCTATGCCCTTTTGATGCAAAGAAGAGGGATTACCCCAACATTCATCTATAGCGAAAAGCATTTTTTCTTTAGCCTGCGAACAAGGCTTTGTTGTGGCACTGTTGTCAAGATAAGCTGTCAACGGGCATACCTCCTCATGATAATTAGTTTTATTATACTATAAATAAGCCTTTTATGCAATGAATAGCTAAAAAAATAAGGGATATTTTTTTGAATAAATCGTAAAATAATTTTAGCTATTTTCTATAAAGAAGCCACAAAATCAAATTGTAAAGGAGTAATAGAAATGAACACAAAACAAAAACGAGGATTTATTAAAGCTATCAGCTTTCTTTCAGTGGCGGCGATTGTTTTGTCTGTCACCACTGTTTTCTACGCGTACAAAGCAAAAAAATATGAAATTCAATATGAGGTCACTCACCAAAAATCCATGAATGAGCTTTGTGAGGCTCTGGATAATATAAGTGTCAGCCTGCAAAAAGCGGTTTATTGCGGTACGGCGCAAAAGCTTATGAGTATAGGCAACGATTTGACCCGCCAAGGTGCCACGGCTAAAACCGCCTTGTCACAGCTGACAGACAAGGAGCTTGTCAGCGACGAAATATATAAATTTCTCTCCCAAATAGGTGCCTACACCTTATCCCTATCCCAAAGCGACGGAAAAGTCAGAAAAAGTGAGCAGACAGGAGAAAATTTACAAGCCTTAATTGAATATTCAAAAAAGCTTTCAAATTCCATTCAAAATGTTTTAAGCGGTTATGATGATGGTACTATTTCTCTTGAAAGCAAAAAAAGCACTCTTTCCCTTGGCTCAGAAGCCTTGCCTAAAACCTTGTCTTCTTCCCTTATTGATGCGGAGCAAAGCCTTACCGATTACCCGACGCTTATTTATGACGGTCCCTTCGCAGACAATATTTTAAACAGAAAGGGCGGCTCCTGCCTTGAGGGTCTTGACGAAATAACAAAGCAAGAGGCAAGACAAAAAGCGGCAGAAATTATGGGCAGTACCCCCGCAAGTCTTCGACAAGATGAGGACACAAACAGCTCAATCCCCTTATATTGCTTTTCAAAGGCAGATGTAAGTGTAGGCATAACAAAAAAAGGCGGCATGCTTTGCTACCTTTTGAACCCTGCCGCTGTTGGCGAGCAGACTATAAGCGAAAAGCAAGCGGTAAAAAGAGCAAAAAAGTTTTTACAGGATAAAGGCTACTCAAATATGACCGAAAGCTATTTCAGCGTTTATGACGGAGTTTGCACAGTGAATTTCGCCTATATGAAAGATGACATTATTCACTATGCCGACCTTATTAAGGTCAGCGTTGCCCTTGACAGCGGTGAAGTGACAGCCTTAGATGCCACTTCTTATCTCGTCAACCACTGTCAAAGAGATATTTATGACACCGAGATAACAGAAGATAAAGCCATAGAAAAAATCAGCACCGCTTTATCCGTCATTGCCACAAAATCCGCAGTCATTCCTCTTGATACAGGTAAGGAAGCTTACTGCTATGAATTTCATTGCAAGGATAAAAACGGCGCTGAAGCCTTGGTTTATATTGATAAAAAAACCGGGGAAGAAAGAGATATACTACTGCTTCTTTATTCTGACGGCGGTACCTTGACGAGATGAGCTTAAATGTTAAAGCCTCCGTCAACACCGATAGTTTGTCCTGTTATAAATCCGGCCTCATCGCCGGATAAAAAGAGGGCAAGTGAAGCTATATCCTCACCCTTACCTTTTCTGCCCATAGGGGTAGCGTCAACAATTTCCTTTACGCTTTCTTCGTCAATATTGCTATTCATTTTCGTGTCAATAAATCCGGGAGCGATACAGTTTACTGTTATACCGCTGGGGCCTACCTCTTTAGCCAAAGCTTTCGTAAAGCCTATAAGAGCCGACTTGCTGGCTGAGTAGTGAACCTCGCAGGAAGCGCCCGAAACACCCCACATTGAGGATATGTTTATAATTCTGCCCTTTTGCTGTCTTATCATCGAGGGCAGAATTTCCTTTGTTAAAGCCATGGCACTCATAAGATTAATGTCGAAAAGCTCTTTGACCTTTTCCTCGTCGCAAAGCTGAAAAAGGCTGAAATATGAAACACCTGCGTTATTTATAAGCACATCAATATGTCCAAATTCACCTATGGCTGTTTCGGCTAAATATTTCACTTCTTCCCTGTTTTTCAGGTTCGCTTTTATAAGCTTGACCTTAATAGGAAAGCTCTTTTCAAGCTCATTTTTAATATTAAGAGCCTCTTTTTCGCTACTGTAATAGTGTATGGCAAGGTCATAGCCAAGCTTTGCCGCCTTGCGGCATATAGCCTCACCTATCCCACCTGCGCCACCTGTTATAAGCAGAGTTTTATTCATTCTCTCACCTCTTATTTACCCACACAAAACTGTGAGAAAACCTCATCAACAACACTCTCCTTGGCTTTCTTGCCTGTCAGCTCAAGAAGGCTGTCAATAGCCGTGTCAACGCAAACATTTACAGC
The DNA here is from genome assembly GCA_964458915.1 of uncultured Faecalibacterium sp. Taxonomy (GTDB): domain Bacteria; phylum Bacillota; class Clostridia; order Oscillospirales; family Acutalibacteraceae; genus UBA6857. The sequence continues at coordinate 5,422 of CAYWKY010000015.1, read as the reverse complement.
GTCCATGGTTATGCCCATGTCAATTGCGGCAATAGCTTCGTTGATACTGTCTAAGGCACTCAGCGCATTGCTGCGCTGTCTCTCTGTTGTGAGCATTGCTTTTGATGTGTCTATTTTGTCTGTACCAAGAACCTTTTCAATAGCCTTAGTCAGCTCCTGCTCACCCTCATGGGATTTTGCCGAAATAAAGACAGTTTCGGCAAAGCGACTTTTTATATAATCAACATCAATTTTAGCCTCAAGGTCTGTTTTGTTTATAACCGCAATAACATCACGGTTTTCGCAAAGCTCAAAAATTTCTTCGTCGCTGCTGTCAAGCTCAGCTGAAATATCAAAAACAGCTAAAATCAAACCGGCTCGCTGAATTTTAGTCTTAGCTAAATCCACACCAATGCTTTCAACTACATCGGCGCTTTCTCTTATACCGGCTGTGTCTGCAAGGCGAAGAATTACACTGCCAACTCGAACAGTTTCCTCAACAACGTCTCTTGTTGTTCCAGCAATATCTGTTACGATTGAGCGTGAAAAGCCGGAAAGCATATTCATAAGAGCCGATTTTCCTACATTAGGCTTGCCAACAATAGCAGTGTCAACACCGCTGGTTATAGCTTTGCCTGCATCAAACTTAGACAAAAGCGAGGTCAGCTGATTTTTAACATCGGTGAGTGTGACCCTTAGGCTGTCGAAACTGATTTCAGGAATTTCCTCATCGGGATAATCGACCCAAGCCGCCATGTTAGCCGAAGCGGAAATGAGTACATGGCAAAGCTCATCAATTTTTCTGCTCAACGCTCCGTCAAGGGCGGTCATTGCCGCCTTCATGCCCTGCTGACCCTGAGCCGAAATGAGAGACATAACAGCCTCAGCCTCGGATAAATCCATTTTGCCGTTTAAAAAGGCGCGCTTTGTAAATTCGCCTGCCTGTGCCGGTCTTGCACCTGCCGAAAGTACCGCACGAAGCACTTGATTAGTTACATAAATACCACCGTGGCAGGAAATTTCAACAGTATTTTCGCCGGTATAGCTTTTAGGGGCACGAAAAACCAAGGCTACGCACTCGTCAATATCCTCTGCGTTTTGCTGTACCCTGCCGAAAGCGGCAGTGTACCCTTTAAGAGAAGAAAGAGGCTTGCCTGAAACGCTGGTGAAAACCTTATCGGCAATAGTAATAGCGTCGTCACCTGATATTCTTATAACGCCTATACCGCCTGAAGCTAAAGGCGTTGAAACCGCCGCAATTGTGTCTGACATGAAAGCACCTCACATATAGTTGTTTTTGCCTGTGTTTTAAAATTCTTGAGGAAAGCTTAGCTCTCGCATATATTTATTTCATAAACACAGCTTTACATAAACTTATATTTTCCGTAATATTCCTTATATCTCTCTATAGCTTCTTCAATGATTTTAATTGCTTCCTCTCTACCCTTTGCTTCATCTATAACCGTAGTTTTATTTTCCAGAGTTTTATAAACAGAGAAGAAATGAGTCATTTCATCAAAAATATGCTTTGGGAGCTGTGATATATCTGTATATCCGTTATAGGTTGGATCACCTGCATGAATGGCAATAATTTTATCATCTGCCGCACCGCTGTCAAGCATAGTTATAACACCTATAGGATAACACTCAGCCAACACAAGAGGATTGATTTTCTCTGAGCAGAGAACAAGTACATCAAGTGGGTCATCATCTGCGGCAAAAGTGAGAGGAATAAAGCCGTAATTTGCCGGGTAGTGAGTTGAAGTGTGAAGAACTCTGTCAAGACGAAGAAGACCGGTCTTCTTGTCAAATTCATATTTCATTTTACTGCCTTTGCTTATTTCGATAACTGCATCAAAGCGAGTAGTTGTTATTCTGTCTGCACTTATGTCATGCCAAATGTTCATAAAAATTTACCTCCGATAGTTTTTATAGGATGATAATAACACAAAAATCATAAAATTTCAACTTTTTTTCAATTTTATCTTGACAATCTAAAAGCTTTGTGCTAATATACTTTGGTAAATCCAATTGCGCTGTTAGCTCAGCTGGATAGAGTGTCTGGCTACGGACCAGAAGGTCAGGGGTTCGAATCCCTTACAGCGCGCCAAAGAAAAGGAATCAGTCGAGAGATTGGTTCCTTTTTTGTTTTGTATAAAAGTAAAAAGGGATTCGAACAAGGAGGGAGAAAGCGAAGCTTTCATATCAAATTTGCCTTAGCAAATATATCGAGTTGCCTCGGGGCAACATATCGACTTTCTTTTAAAGCCCAAGCCACAGTACAGAAACTTTATATCAATTGACAAATTCAATCGTTCATGATAGAATTGCTTCATAATATTTCTATTTAGATATTGTAAACTATTCTCAATAGATTGTTAATAATACTTTTTAAACATGAGGTGGAATTTATGGATAAAACAACTCGTATAATACTTATTTTATCTTTATTGGTGATTCTTGCTCTTTGTGGCAAAGAATTTGTAACTTACAGTACATATAATTCTGCAACTGTTGATATAGAAAATGGCTCTTATGAAGACGCAATCGCTAAATTTGAAATAGGCAATAGTGTTTATTTGGATAGGGATAGTTTTTTGCGTGATGCCAAGTACAAAAGTACATTTAATCTTTATAAAAATACACTTCCGTTATATGCTTATTCTCTAGCACAAATTGAATATAAAGAAAGAAATATGGAGTCCACTAATAGTTATTTAAAACTTATATCTGCAGACTATAGCGGTGAATTTTGCGAGGAAATCAAAGCATTTAAGGAAAGCTTTGATTTGGAGTATGAAGAGTATTTAGCTGAGAAGGAACGCTTAGAAAAGGAAGAAGAAGCTGAAAAGAGAAAAAAAGAAGCTGAACGTATTAAAAAAATAGTACCTTATGTTGGAATGAGCGAATACTATATTGCCAAAACTATTTTAGGCAACAATTTTGAGTTGATCCATAGCTTCAAAATGGTAGACGGACTACGAGAAAATGTTAATGTCTATCGTTTTAAAAAGGGAACTACAATTATTTTCTCTGCAAGATGTATGCGAGGACAAGTCATTTCGGTAAATGACTATAGAGATGACCCATGGGAAACAGAAGGCTACACATTTTCATGGTCAAGTGAAGAAACGGACGATGATGACCCCTACAACGCCAAGGATTATTACGATCCGGAAGATTTTTACGAAGATAACTATGATGATTTTTGGGATTATGAAGAAGCAGAGGACTATTATTATGAGCACTGTGATTAAGTCGGAATGTATTTTCACAAGCTATAGAGACAAGCACTTTTATCCTCTTATACTGTTACATTTTAAAATGGGTGTGGGCAAAGCCCACACCCATAATTACTATGCTAATTATTCTTCAGCTTCTCTCTTTGCGTCCTCAATAACCTTTTGAGCTACGTTTGAGGGAGCATCCTCATATCTTGAGAATGTAAGGCTGAAATAGCCTCTGCCGGCTGTAACGGAGCGAAGTGTTGTTGAGAAGTCGCCCATTTCTGCCATTGGTACTTCAGCAACAAGCTCTTGCATCATAGGCTCATCTGCTGCACCCATACCGAGCACTCGACCACGACGCTTTGTAATATCACCCATAATATCACCGAGATTAATGTCGGGCATATAAACCTTAAGCTCACCTATCGGTTCGAGAATTACCGGGCTTGCCTGTGCCATACCGTTTTTGAAAGCTATCTTAGCGGCTGTTTTGAATGCCATTTCGTTTGAGTCAACAGGATGATATGAACCGTCATAAAGCACTGCCTTAAGACCAACAACAGGATAACCTGCAAGAGGTCCTTTAAGAATAGCTTCCTGAAGTCCCTTTTCAACTGCCGGGAAGAAGTTCTTCGGTACTGAACCGCCGACAACCTCTGTCTCAAAGATAAGCTCATCGCCTGAGTGCGGCTCGAAGCGTACCCAAACATCACCGAATTGACCTGAACCGCCCGATTGCTTTTTGTGACGGCCTTGTACCTGGCAAGTCTTACGAATAGTTTCTCTATATGCTACTCTCGGAATACGAAGCTCAATTTCAACGCCATATTTTGTTTTAAGCTTTGAAACAACTATATCAAGATGCTGTTCACCAAGACCTGAAAGAATCATTTCTTTGGTCTCTTCGTTTGTTGAGAATTTAACTGTAGGATCTTCGTCCATAATCTTGCGAAGACCTGAAGCGACCTTTTCTTCCTCGCCCTTTTTCTTAACAATAACTGCCATTGAAAGTGACGGTGCAGGGAAGTTAACACCTTCCACTGTTACAGGATTTTTAGCCGAACAAATAGTGTCGCCTGTCTTAACATCCTGAAGCTTTGTAATAACACCGATGTCACCTAAGGTTATTGCAGGTGTGTCCTCTTGCTTAATACCCTTTACAGTAACAAGCTTACCCATTCTTTGAGTTTCGCCTGTTCTTGAGTTGTAGCAGGGAGTATCAGGTGTTATCTTGCCGGCAAGTACCTTAACAAAGGACATTTTGCCCACAAATGGGTCAGAAATAGTTTTGAAGCAAAGTGCGGCAAGGTCTTCCTTTTCGGAGCATACTATCTCAATTTCTTCACCTGCGCCGTTTTTAGCTTTTTCCGGCTTAGCCTTATCAGGCGAAGGAGCTGAATAAACAATAGCGTCAAGAAGCATATCACAGCCGTCAACCTTAGTTGCTGAAAGAGCGTAAACGGGATAAATTTCACCGGTTTCAACACCCTTTGTAAGGCCGTTTATAATTTCTTCCTTAGTTAAAGGCTCACCCTCAAAGAATTTTTCCATAAGCTCCTCATCAACTGTTGCAACAGCCTCTTCAAGAGCAGCTCTCATAGCTAATATATTATCATCAGAGGGAATCTCAATTTCTTCGGGTCTGCCGTTGGGGTACTTGAAAGCCTTGTTTGAGCAAAGGTTAACAAATGCCTCACAGGTACCGCCGTTCATATAAGGTACAACAACAGGACAAAGCTTTGTACCAAGATGTGCCTTTAAGGTGTCAAAGGTTTTATAGAAGTCTCTATGCTCAGAGTCAACCTTTGTTATAGCGAAAAACTTAGCGATATTTCTTGCATCAGCGGCCTTAATAGCTTTTTCAAGACCTACGTCAATACCTGAACCTGCCGAGGTAACAATAAGAGCGCAATCAGCTGCACGCATAGCCTCAGCCATACCGCCTGCAAAGTCAAATTTACCGGGGGCATCGAGAACATTAATCTTAGTCTCTCTCCACTCTAATGAAGCTGTTGCTGCTGAAATTGAACATTTGCGTTTCTTTTCCTCTGCATCATAGTCCATTATTGTGTTACCGTCTGTTACACGGCCAAGTCTGTCTGTTACACCTGCAACATAAAACATTGCTTCTGCAAGTGCTGTCTTACCTTTACCTGTATGTCCCGCAATGGCGATGTTTCTAATGTTGTTTACTGAATAAGATTTCAATTCCAATA